>JAYPSS010000007.1:0-20062 GCA_038133115.1 Flavobacteriaceae bacterium
AAACTGCCAAAGCTAACTCGGTTGCCACCATGGCATCGAAAGCGTTTCCGCCTTTCTTTAAGATAGCCGTCCCTATATCAGAGGCTTCTTTTCTCGCGCTTACCACCGCAGCTTGATCATAGATTTCTAATTCTTGAACCTGCTCCGAAGACGCTGAATGATTAGTACAAGAAATTACACTTATCGCTAGAAGAAAATAGAAATAGTTTTTCACCTTGAAGTCATTTAAGAATTGGGAAGTTAAGATAAATGTCTTTGATATCTTTGCAAACAACAAACCTTAAGACATGACGTTAATTAAATCCATTTCAGGAATTCGTGGAACGATTGGAGGAAATCCTGGAGAGAATCTTACCCCTGTTGATATCGTAAAATTCGCAACGGCTTATGCTAGTCTGGTAAAGGCCAACAAGGTCAATGTACGCGCTAAGGTTGTTATTGGTAGAGATGCTCGGTTGTCGGGGCCAATGGTTCAAAGTATTTTTCAAAACACTCTACTCGGTTCGGGTATTGACGTGATTGACTTAGGGTTGTCTACAACTCCAACAGTGGAATTTGCTACCCTTAACGAAGGTGCTGATGGGGGTGTAATTATTACCGCTTCCCATAATCCTGGAGAATGGAATGCTCTAAAACTTCTGGATAAAAACGGTGAATTTTTAAATGCAGCCGTGGGTGAACAACTTCTAAAATTATCAGAATCAGCCGATATTAGTTTTGCTAGTATCGATGAGTTAGGTAAGATCACTGTTGTCAATGATTACATCGATAGACATATTGAGAAAATACTAAGCTTACCTCTAATAGATGCAGAACGAATTAAATCCCAAGGTTTTCATGTGGTGATCGACGCTGTAAATTCTACAGGAGGTATTGCAATACCAAAACTTTTAGATCGATTGGGAGTAAGTTATAAGGCCATGTACTGTGAACCAACGGGTAATTTTCCTCACAATCCAGAACCGCTAGAAAAGCATTTGGGTGATTTGATGCGTTCGGTACAAGAAGAAAAGGCTCATTTCGGAATCACGGTGGACCCTGATGTAGATCGTTTGGCTCTAGTTGATGAAAATGGAAAAATGTTTGGGGAAGAATACACCCTTGTAGCCTGCGCCGATTACGTACTTTCTAAAACACCGGGTAATACGGTTTCTAATTTATCTTCAACACGTGCATTGAAAGAAGTGACACTAAGGTACCATCAGGAATATGAAGCTGCTGCGGTAGGTGAAGTGAATGTGGTTCAAAAAATGAAATCAACTCATGCAATTATCGGTGGGGAGGGAAACGGTGGAATTATTTATCCCGAAAATCACTACGGAAGAGATGCCCTTGTAGGAATCGCACTCTTTCTAATGCTGCTCACTGAAAGACAACAGACTGTTTCAGCGCTAAGAGCTTCTTATCCCGCCTATTTTATGGCAAAGGAAAAGATAGAATTATCCGCATCGATTAATCCAGATCAGATTTTGAAGGAACTAGCAGTGAAGTACGCTGATGAGCAATGTACCACTATCGATGGTTTAAAAATTGATTTTGAAGAGTCTTGGGTTCATATGAGAAAATCAAACACAGAACCGATTATAAGGATTTACACCGAGGCAAAAACAGAATCTCTAGCGAAGGATTTAGCTCAACAATTTATCGTAGAAATTAAAGCGACTTCTTAGCGTGTTTGAATCGTCTATGTGTCCATAGGTAAGTGTGCGGTTGTTCCTTGATTTCGAGTTCAACCTTTTGCATGTAAGCCTCCATGATTGAATAATTCGAAGACCGTTCAACTTGCGGCTGAAAAGTCTCAAAGCTTGCGGTGTAATAACCTCGTCTTTCTTTTCGAATAGACAAGTAAACGATTCCCATGTCGTAAGTTCGTGCTAATTCCTCTGCTCCAGTATGAATAGGGACTTCTCTTCCAAAGAAAGTATACCAATACTTGGTTTTTTTAATCATGGGTGATTGGTCACTTGCTAAACCATACATTCCGATATGCTGGTTTCTTTGATTTTCTTCGAGCACATCTCTTAGTTTAAAAGTGGGCACCAAATGCATTCCAGACTTACCTCTAGTTTTGTGTATAAATCGATCAAAATACGGGTTGTTAATTTTTTGGTAGATTCCATAAACGGGAACCTTGGTGTATAGTGCTATTGCTCCAGTCCATTCCCAATTTCCTTGATGTGCAGCTAGTATTACAATGCTCCTGTTTTCCTTCGCGAATCGTTCTACTATTTCGACATTTTTCACTTGAAAACGTTTTTTGAATGTTGAATTAGACATTAAACCATTCTTTAAGCTCTCAATGAATAAATCGGTGAAGTGGAAATAGAATTTTCTTCGAATTTTTCGCTTTTCGTCTTTGTCTAATTCAGGAAATGCAGTTTCAAGGTTTTCGTCAATAACTCCTCTGCGATATCTAAAAATATCAAACAGTATAATGGCGATAATTGATGAAATTCCGTAAAGTATGGGAAAGGGTAAAAACGCAACTAGCCTTAACCATGGGTATGTTGCAATAAAGGTTAGTCGTTTTAAAAACATAGGGGTTAAAGATACGTATATTTACCACCCAAACTAGATGTTCAATTTGAGCTTAGATCTCGCTACTATACTATTAGTTTTCACATTCTTAATGTCTTATAGGGGCTTTAGGGATTCTTCATTTTTCAACGCTTATTGTTTTTCAATAAGTGGATTAAAATCAGGGCAATGGTATCGATTACTTACCTCTGGGTTTTTACATTTGGGGTGGTGGCATTTACTAGTAAATGGGCTCACGTTTTATTTTTTTGCCCCCTCCAATCTTTCCATTTTTGGTGCCATAGGATTCATAGGACTTTATCTGTTTTCATTACTCTCTGGTAATTTGCTAACCTATTTCTATTATCACAAAGAATATTACTATACTGCCGTAGGTGCCTCTGGAGCAATTTCAGGGATTGTGTTTTCAAGTTTAGTTTTCAACCCTTCGATGAAACTCTATATTCTTCCACTTCCATTTCCTATCCCGGCACCTTTATTTGGTTTAGGATTTTTACTGTATTCAATGGTTGGTATTTTAAGAAACTCTGATCGTATAGGTCATGCTGCTCATATGGGTGGTGGAATAGGCGGAATTCTTATCACCTTTCTATTTTATCCGTCTTTACTGCGAGAAAATCCGCTACTATGGGTATTTTTGTCTGTGATTTTTCTCGCCTTATTCGTAATTAAAAAATTGAGGTAATCTACTATGAAATCAGAGTTGTTCGGTCAATTAATAAATCAATTTGAAGGGGAACTTCGCTCTGATGACTTGTCCAAAGCTATTTATTCTACAGACGCTTCGGTATATCAGATGACTCCTAAAGGGGTTGCTATACCGTCGAATGAGGATGATCTTGTAAAATTGGTCTCATGGTCGGCTGACAATAAGGTTCCACTAATCCCTAGAGCCGCAGGTACCTCCTTAGCGGGACAATGCGTTGGTGATGGCGTTGTAGTTGACACCTCTAAGTACTTGAACCGAATTATTGCTTTTGATAAAGAAAAGCGTTTAATCACCGTTGAACCTGGAGTGATAAGGGATGAACTCAACCAATTTCTTCAACCCCATGGTTTGTTCTTCGGTCCAAATACATCGACGGCTAATCGATGTATGATCGGTGGAATGGTGGGAAATAACAGTTCAGGGACGACTTCTATACGTTATGGAGTTACTCGTGATAAGGTGGTAGGACTTCGATCTATTCTTTCTGACGGATCTATCCATGAATTCGGAGAGCTCCTTAAGGAGTCTAATACACACTCTGATAAAATCACTTCTAAATTTGGGCAAAAGATTGAAAATCAAATCATTGGATTACTATCTGAAAAAGGGATTAAAGAAGAAATTGAAAAGGAGTTTCCAAAAAAAGAAATTCATCGAAGAAATACAGGATACGCCGTAGACGAGCTTCTTGAAATGATACCTTTTGGGGGATCTGAACCCTTTAACCTCGTAAAATTGCTCTGTGGTAGTGAAGGTACGCTTGCTTTCACCTCTCAAATTACACTTGCATTAGATGATGTGATGCCTAGCACTTCAGCAATGGTAGTTACCCATTACCAAACCCTAGAAGAAGCATTAAGCGATGTAGCAGTGGTGATGCAAGAAGAATTGTTTACGTGTGAAATGATGGATCGAGTAATTCTCGATTGTACTAAGGGGAACCATACCTACAGAGAGATGAGATCTTTTATTGAAGGTGATCCTGAGGCAGTTCTGATGCTCGAAGTACGCGATCAAACGGAGAAAGGACTTGAACAAAAATTAGCTTCTTTATTAAATCTTATTGAAAGTAAGAGTAAGAGTTATGCCAATCCAGTTTTGAGAGGGTCTAGAATTTCTGACGCGAATCAACTTAGAAAGGCTGGTCTAGGCTTACTGGGTAATATTGTTGGTGATAAAAAGGCAGTCGCGTGTATTGAGGATACGGCGGTAGCTCTTTGTGATTTGAAGCCCTTTATCATGGAGTTCTCTGAAATCATGAAGGGTTACGACCAAAAGGCGGTGTACTATGCACATGCCGGAGCAGGGGAATTACATCTAAGACCCATTTTAAATTTAAAGGATCAGTCCGATGTTGCTCTGTTCAGAGCAATTACGACCGATGTTGCACATCTTACCAAAAAATACCAAGGCAGTTTCAGTGGAGAACACGGTGATGGAATCGTTCGTGCAGAGTTTATACCATTTTTAATTGGTGATAAGAACTACAATCTCCTTCGAAAGGTGAAAGCCGTTTTTGATCCGAACAATCTATTTAATCCTCATAAGATCGTAGATCCATTCCCTATGGATCGAAGTCTACGTTTTGAACCTGGAAGAACAGAACCCGAAATAACAACCTTATTAGACTTTGAGGACAGTTTAGGATATCTGAGAGCTGTGGAACGTTGCAACGGAAGTGGAGATTGCCGAAAAACTGAAAAATCGAGTGGTGGTATGTGTCCAAGTTATCACGCCACGCGAGAAGAGAAAGACACCACTAGAGCACGCGCAAATGCACTTCGAATTGCTTTAACCGAAAATAACCAAGAAAAGGTCTTTGCAAGCAAGGATGCTATCGAAGTTCTAGATTTATGTGTAAGCTGCAAAGCTTGTGCTAGTGAATGCCCATCGAATGTAGATATGGCTACATTAAAGTCAGAATATCTGTATCAATATCAAGAACAGAAGGGTTACAAATTAAGATCGAAACTATTTGCTTATAGTACTTTAATAAACCGCCTTTCTAGCAATATAGCGCCGATTACGCGTTTGGTTTTTAGTAGTCCGTTCGCTGGTGTGATTAAATCACTTTCAGGTATTGCCAAACAGAGACAACTGCCTTTGGTATATAAGGTTGATTTCAAGAAGTATTTAGCCGAGTTGCAGAAGAATCAACCTGTTGAAAAAGGGGCTGAAAGGCTGGTGCTTTACATTGATGAATTTAGTCAATATATGGATGTGACTATTGCCAAATCTGCAATCAATACCTTACATCGTCTGGGTTATAATCTAGAGTTGGTTTTTGGCGAAAGTGGCAGGGCGTTCATATCGAAAGGCTTTTTAAAACAAGCGAAAGAGGCCGCAGAGAAAATCACCACTAGGCTAGCTTCAATAATCGAGGAGGAGGTGGCAATTGTAGGTATTGAGCCTTCTGCTATTTTAACTTTTAGAGATGAATATCAACGATTGCTACCTAACCAACCATTGGTTCAAAAGTTAAAGGATCAAACGTTTCTGATCGAAGAATTCCTAGCGAAGTCATTCGAAAATCAACGTCTGGATCCGTCTATTTTTCACAAGGAATCTGCCGAGGTTAAAGTACACGTTCACTGCCATCAAAAAGCATTGTCTAATACCAAAGTGACTTTTGATTTGCTTAATCAAATTCCGAACTATACCGTGTCTATTATCAATAGCGGATGTTGTGGTATGGCAGGTTCGTTCGGATATGAGGCCGAACATTACGATGTCTCAATGAAAATGGGAGGGTTACGCCTTTTTAAATCTATTCAAAAGAGTGACGAGAAAACCATTATTGTTGCCAATGGTACCAGCTGTCGACATCAAATTAAGGATGGTACCTCACGGGATGCGATACATCCGATTCAAGTTATTGAACGCGCTTTGATTTAGGTTGCTTGTCGTTGTTATTATCAACGACATCGATATCCCTTAAACCTTCTTCTCTAGTAGTTATCGAAGTAATTAGTTCTTCAAGATCCATCTCTTTTAAGTCTTCATCGGCGAAGAAGGGGGATAGTTTATCGTGGTTGTAGTGATAAATTCTCCAGCGTTTGAAATTGTACTCAAGCGCTGTCAGATTTTCTATCCAATCTCCAGAGTTTAAGTAGGTTGTTTTACCCTTTTTGTTCGTGTAAATTTCTTTCTTAGGCTGATGAATGTGTCCGCAAATTACATAGTCGTATTCGTTGTCAATGGCTAATTCTGCAGCTACTTTCTCAAAACTTTGAATATACTTAACTGCACCTTTAACACTGTTCTTGATTTTTTTAGATAGCGAATACTTTTCTTTACCCAGTTTTAATAAAAACCAATTAATCAGTTTGTTAAGTAGTATGAGTAGGTCATAACCCCATCCTCCCAACTTGGCAAGCCATTTTGCATTTTGGATAGAAATATCAAAAACGTCACCATGAAAAATCCATGTCTTTTTCCCATCAAGTTCAAGAACGAGTTTGTCTAATATTCTCAATCGCCCCATGGCATTTCCAGAAAACTTTCTCAGCATCTCGTCATGGTTTCCTGAAATATAGTATACATCGGTGCCTTTTGAAGCCATCCCGATAATCTTTTTCAAAACTTTCATATGAGAGGCCGGAAAATATCGTTTTCGAAATTGCCAAATGTCAATAATATCACCATTAAGAATTAGTTTTTTCGGTGAGATACTATTGAGGTAGGTCAATAATTCATCGGCATGACAACCGTAAGTTCCAAGATGTGTGTCGGATATGACCGCAATTTCAACTTTACGTTTTTTCAAGGAGTAAGTATTTGTATTACAAATTAAAATGCAGATTTAATGGGCAACCTTTCTTAATTACTAAGAGTGTGATATGAAATTGTTAACTTTTAACACGATTTCAGTAGATATATTTTAGCGGCAAGCCTAAGCAGAGTATTATTGCAGCACTAAATCTTTGAGCGTTTAATTATGGCAGCGAACACTTTTGGAAACCATTTTCGAGTAAGTACTTTTGGAGAATCCCATGGCCCGGCCTTAGGAGGAGTAATCGATGGTTGTCCGGCTGGCATTGAATTAAATCTTGAGCTCATCCAAAAAGAGCTAGATCGAAGAAAGCCGGGACAGTCTAAAATTACTACTCAACGCAAAGAACCTGATACTGTTGAGTTCTTATCAGGAATATTTGAAGGTAAAACAACCGGCACACCAATAGGTTTTGTAATTAAAAACACCAACCAAAAGTCAAAGGATTATTCCCACATCAAAGAAACTTATCGTCCTTCACATGCCGATTGGGTGTATGATCAGAAATACGGTTTTAGAGATTATACCGGCGGAGGAAGATCCTCAGCTAGAGAAACGGTGTCGCGAGTTGTGGCAGGGGCAATCGCTAAACAGCTTGTTTCACCGATGAAAATTACTGCCTACGTTAGCCAGGTAGGCGATATTAAACTGAATAAAGATCATAGTACCTTAGATTTCGAGACCATAGAAAGTAATATTGTTCGATGTCCTGATACTCAAACCGCTGATCAAATGATTGACCTAATCTCTAGCATAAAGAAGAAGGGGGATACGATCGGTGGGGTGGTTAAATGTGTGATTCAAAATGTCCCTGTCGGCTTGGGAGAGCCCGTCTTTCAAAAGCTTCATGCTGCTTTAGGTTCTGCAATGCTTTCGATCAATGCGGTGAAAGGATTTGCCTATGGAAGCGGATTTGATGCTCCAAGCATGCTAGGTAGCGAACACAATGACTATTTCAATGAGGATGGCACTACTAAGACGAATTATAGCGGAGGAATTCAAGGCGGAATTTCAAACGGTATGGATATTTATTTTGAGGTTGCTTTCAAACCCGTCGCAACCCTTTTACAGCCCTATGAAACACTAACACGAGACGGATCGTTAACCGACACCCATGGAAAGGGAAGACACGACCCCTGTGTGGTGCCGAGAGCTGTACCTATTGTAGAAGCTATGGCTGCTCTAGTTATGGCTGATTTTCTACTACTTAACCAACTATCAAAAATTTAAAACATGGCGTTACACTGGAAAATTGTTCTTGGGCTAGTATTAGGTCTTTTATTTGGGTTTGGAATGACCTTCTTCGATTTTGGACCTGCCTTTGTTTCTGATTGGGTTCAGCCATTCGGAACCATTTTCGTCCGTCTTCTGAAGCTTATTGCCATTCCACTTATTCTTGCCTCATTGGTGAAAGGAATTGCTGATCTTAAAGACATCTCTAAGTTTAAGAACATGGGAATCAGAACCTTTGTAACCTATATGATTACTACAGTAGTAGCGATACTGATTGGCCTATGTTTAGTGAATATTATCCAGCCTGGTATTGGAATTTCGGATGAGACTGTTGCCAAATTGACAACAACCTACGCCAATGACTCTGGAGTGACTTCGAAGATTGCCACTGCTTCGGCTCAAAAGGATGCAAGTCCTTTGCAGTTTATTGTAGATATGGTTCCTGATAACATCTTCTATGCGATGTCTAACAATGGATTAATGCTTCAAGTGATCTTTTTTTCGATCTTATTTGCTATTTCATTGTTGCTCATCGGAGAAAAAGCGGCTCAACCCATTAAATCCTTCTTTGACTCCCTCAATGAAGTGGTGTTGAAAATGGTGGACCTTATCATGCTTTTTGCGCCTTATGCGGTTTTTACTTTATTGGCGAGCGTTGTTGTTTCTTCCTCTGATCCCGAATTACTTCTAGCTTTATTAAAGTACGCTGGGGTGGTAGTCTTAGGTCTTGTTTTAATGATCGTTTTTTATCTAATTGTAATAGCGACAGTTGCTAAGAAGAGTCCGCTCTGGTTTATTAAAAATATGAGTCCCGCTCAATTACTCGCCTTCTCGACCTCATCTAGTGCCGCTACGCTACCAGTAACCATGGAGCGTGTAGAAGAGCATATTGGTGTCGATAAAGAAGTGGCGAGTTTTGTCCTACCCGTTGGAGCTACGATTAATATGGACGGAAGTAGTCTGTATCAAGCAATCGCTGCAGTTTTCATCGCACAAGCATTAAGCTTTGATTTAACATTAGGTGATCAATTAACAATTATTTTTACAGCACTTTTAGCATCGATTGGAGCTGCTGCCGTACCTGGAGCAGGAATGGTCATGTTAGTGATCGTGCTAGAATCTGTGGGCTTTCCAGCCGACAAACTAGCAATAGGTTTGGCACTTATTTTTGCAGTGGATCGTCCATTAGATATGTGCAGAACTGTTGTGAATGTTACGGGTGATGCCACCGTTTCTGTTCTGGTTGCAAAGGCATTAGGTAAACTAGGTAATCCCAAGGTTAAAAATTGGGATGACCACTTAGATGAAGTGAACTAATTAGGTTTTATGCACATATGTTTTTTAATGTATCCATGGGAAAATATTGTCCCCGACAAGGATACTACAATGACGATGATTCACGAATGTGTATCTCGTGGTCACAAAGTTGCTCTTTGTACCCCAGGTAATCTTACGATTAGAGATAGTATCACCTCTGCCTTTTGCAATGTGATTCAACCTAAAGAAAAGATTAGTAATAATACCAAAGTCTTCTATAAGAATTGTTCTTTTAAAAGCCAGATGTTACCTCTAGCAGGGTTTGACGCTATTTTCATGAGAGCGAATCCGCCTATGGATCCTTTAATGCTCAATTTTTTAGATTCGGTTAAGGACGATGTCTTTATTTTGAATTCGATTGAAGGATTAAGAGAGGCTAATAATAAGCTTTATACAGCGGCCTTTGGTCATATTCATGATGACATCATTCCCAACACGCAGGTTTCTAAAAATAAAGAATACTTAGTAAAACAAAATTAGGAAAGTAAGGCCGATAGAATCATCTAAAAAAACCTCAAGTTGTACGGTGTATCAGGTGTAATTCTCATTGAAAAATCGGCGATGAGTAATATCAACTCTTTGCTTGATTTCTATCTATCTAACTCTGATGGATCTAGTAATTATGTTATTCTTCAAGAATATGTTGAAGGTGCTGAAAACGGGGATGTGAGAATAATCATGCTCAATGGAGAACCAGTAGGGGCGGTACGAAGAAGACCCGCTGAGAAGGATCACCGTTCGAATTTGTCAGCCGGAGGTACTTATGAAAAGCACTCACTTACTAGACAAGAAAAATTAATTTGTAAAAGAATAGGCCCGAAATTGGTTAAGGACGGACTATATTTTGTTGGAATAGATGTTATCGGAGGTAAACTCATCGAGGTAAATGTAATGTCTCCGGGTGGGGTTGTTCCAGTCAATAAAATGAATAAGACCAAAATCCAGAAGTTGGTGGTTGATTTTATTGAAGATAAGGTCAACGAGATGGTATACAAGATTGATAGAAGGTCTCGTCTTAGAAATCAGGTTCAACAGTCTTCTGATCGTTAAGTAATGGTACTTGAACGGCTGACGATCGAAGAAATCATTGATTCTATAGAGAATCAAAGACTTTTTGAGGCTGTGGATGATAAGTATGGCTTTTATATCAAGGTTGAAAGCTATGCAGATCGAATAGCCGCTGCAATACATGATGGACACCAACTAAGACCTGATCTTAAGAACAACTGTTTACTTACCGATGAAGAGAGGCTTTATGAAGAAGATCCTTTTACTGCCTTATTTATAAAGGATCAACCGATTGTAATTAAAGGCTTAGATAGTCGTTTCGAATACGATTTGAACAGAGTATTTGAAGATGCTATCTATGAAACAGCTTGGGGTAAGCAGGTTTGGAAAATCCCACTAAATACAGAACAAATCGATCTCAGTAGAGAAAAATATCAACGTTTTTATAGAATGGTTGATGCCTTAATAGGGAAACTATCAAGTATTCATGAAACCCCAATTATGGTCTATGATATTCATAGCTATAATTACAAGAGATGGGATAGAAAAGTGCCCGAATTAAACGTTGGCACATCCATGCTAGATCGTACGAAGTGGAAAAAACAAATTGATAACTATCTAATTGCGTTAGAGCGTAGTTTTCCTAATTTTTGGGTTGCTGAGAATAACACCTTTTATGGTAAAGGTGGTTTTCTAGGTTATATCCAAAAAAACTTTAATAACGCTCTAGTTTTAGCTACAGAATTCAGCAAATATTACTGTGATGAACTTACAGGGAGGTTTTATTGGGAGCAGCTCGAAGACACTAGAAGAAGATTAAACTCTTGTTTTATAAAACATGACACAAGCTTCTAAAGCTATAGAACAAATTGCTCCTCGGCTTTATCAGAGTGATCAAAAATTGCATCAACTCTTGTCAAAGCTAGAGCTTTTGCAATATATCAATCCAATAAATAGTGAGAAAGAGCGGTTAAAGTTCTACAGGAGTCGCTATTATTACGAGCCCGATTTTAGGTATCCGAAATGCCAGCACAATCTTTCAAAGATTCGAAAGCAACTGAATAGTATAAAGGTTCACAAGATTGAACATCCTATTGCGCAGCATTTATACGAACAAACCATTTGGTATTTCAATGGGATATTAGATTGTATCTATACGGTAGGGCAGGGAAGACTTTTTCTAAATTCAAGCTTAAAAACCTTTGGAGCACCGAGTCACTTTGAATTACAATTTGCTCATCGAATACTAGAGAACACTTCAGCCGATCAAGGTTCTGAACAACTCATCTTTAGTACCAATGATGCGGTAAAGTACATGAAAGAGTACAATAAAAATTACGGTTTTGATGTAGCGGTTGAAGGAGTGACCCATATCACCTCTAAAGCGATGGTAAGCAATCGATTACCCGCGGTTTTCTTGAGGAAGAATCAAAAGTTTTCAGAGAACGAGTTGGTTGCGTTGGCGAATCACGAGATCGGAGTACATTTAGTCACAACCTTTAATGCTAAGAATCAGCCCCTTAAGATTTATGAGTTTGGAACTCCATTCAACGTTGAATCTCAGGAGGGTCTAGCTGTACTTTCAGAGTATTATAGTGGTAGTTTGACCCTTACTAGACTTAGAGAGTTGGCTCTTAGAGTCATTCTTGCCGATCGAGTTGTTAAAGATTATTCTTTTTCTTCGAGTTTTGATTTACTCTTGACAACCTATGGATTAGATAGAGATACTGCTTTTAAAATGGTTACTAGGCTATATCGAGGTGGAGGATTTACTAAAGATCGACTCTACCTGAGTGGTTTATATCAATTATTAACCTATGGAAACGATTTACCACTCGATTGGTTATTAGCGGGTAAAACTTCTCTGGCCTATGTTGATCTTATTCAAGAAATCGGCGATGATATACCCATAATAAAACCTCTGAAATATCAATCGTTGAGCTTTAATCAGAACTTAGGATTGGGTACTGAGGTGGATCATATTCTAAAGGCTTGCATTTAGGAAACTAGAGTATTAGTCTGCCTTTAAAGGAATCTTCAAGCGGGAATTCGCATTGCGTTATTTCCTTTTTTCGATGAAATGCAATAAGTCGATAAAATAGATTGATCAGCCATTCTGGAGCGATCCATAAAGGAATATCCAATAGGATTGGTAACCCTTTCAGATTTTTACATATGAATTTTATGGCTTTTGCTTCTTGGTGCCATAAAGTACTAGGTCTAAAATAAACGATCGAATTCTGAAAAAGTTCAATACCTAAACCGCGTTCTATCGCCCATGAAGCTGCTGCAGTTGAATGAGCTGAAATCAAAATAAAAACGCCTTCAGTATCCCAACGAAGAATTTTCTTAGCCCAATTGGAACACATGGGGCAATGACTATCAAAAAAGACGTAGTGATAATTCTCTTGAAATTTCATCAATGGTTAAACCTTATTCAATTTCTCAAGCGCTACTTTGGTAGTAAACATACCGTAATTTACCGTGGCTATTCCTTTTTCAATTTGGTCGATAGTACCGGTTGATCGACTATCTTCAAGCCTTACACGATCTCCAACTTTTAAATCAACGGGTTTAGGCAAGACTTTTTTTGGCGGCTGTTTCTTGCTAGTAGCTTCTTTAATCTTAACGGTCTCAACCGCTTCTTTGATTTCTGATGTCAGTGCCTTTTTTTCGACACGTTCTTTTTTAACCACAGGTGCAGCCTTCCTTTTACGCTTACTATTCTCAGTTTCTACCAATCGAAGAAAACCGGATACCAAATTTCTTTTTTTCTGGTCCTGAAAGTATTTTTCTGATAACTCATCAACCTTTTCACCTAGTTGAATCATTTTACTGTGGTACTCGTAAAGCTTTTGATAGGATTTAAGTTTTTCTTCGAGTTTACTATTCAAACGTTCTAGTTTCTCACTTTCTTGGGAAGCTTTTTGAGCCTCCTTGCTCAAACGATCCTCAGTTTTAGTGATTTTCGATCGTTCTTTTTGAAGCTTAGCAATGGTGGCATCAAAACGAACCTTACCTTTTTCAATTTTCTTTTTTGCTCGGTTAATTAAACTGTAGGGTATTCCGTTTTTCTGTGCTACTTCAAAGGTGAATGAACTACCTGCTTCACCAAGTACCAATTGATAGGTTGGCTCAAGGGTTCGATTATCAAATAGCATATTCGCATTAGAGGCACATTCAAGCTCATTGGCCAACAGTTTTAAGTTTGAATAGTGCGTTGTAATTACCCCATAAGATTCTTTCTCATAAAAGGTCTCTAAAAACGTTTCAGCAAGTGCTCCGCCTAACTCTGGATCAGAACCGGTACCGAATTCATCGATAAGAAACAAAGTTGAATCATTACATTTTTTCAAAAATTGATTCATGTTCTTCAGACGATAACTATAGGTACTTAAATGGTTTTCAATGGATTGATTATCACCAATATCCGTTAAAAAACGATCGAAGATGCAAACAGTACTGTTTCGGTGCACAGGAATGAGGATTCCAGCCTGCACCATTAATTGCAACAGACCGACAGTTTTTAAAGTAATACTTTTTCCTCCAGCATTCGGCCCAGAGATTACAATGATTCTATTTTCTGGATGTAGTTGAATACTTTGAGGAAAGGTCTCCTTCTTTTCCTGTTTGTTTTGAAGATATAAAAGGGGATGATAGGCATCCTTTAAATTTAAACTTCGATTGGTGTTTAATTGCGGCTTTATTCCATTGATATCTCGTGCAAACTTGGCTTTTGCAGCAATCAAATCGATCCCTACTAGATAGTCTTGAAACTTTATTAGATCTGGCTTAAAAGGTCTAATTGTATCGGTTAGAACGATAAGAATTCGTCTAACTTCTTCGGCTTCCTCATATTCTATATCGGCGAGTTCTCTAACATAACGTTGGGTAGATTCAGGTACGATGTATACGATCGATCCTGTTTTCGAAGATCCCATGAGTGTACCTTTTACTTTCTTACGATACGTGGCTTTAACAGCCAGAACACGTCGGTTGTCTATAAAAGATTCTTTAATGTCATCTAGGTAGTCATTAGATAAGGCAGAGGATAGTGCAGCCCCAAAACTTTGATTGATTTTTGATCGAACCTCTGCCATTTGTCTTCGCAGATCAGCCAGGGCAGGGGAGGCTGTATTTTTGATTTCACCGAAACGATCAACGATAAGATCAATTTCTTTTTTCAAAAAAGAAAGATCCTCTAAAGGTTCGGTTTGAGTGTTTAGGGTGGGGTAGTACTCTTTAAATTTTTTGAAGAATTTTTGATGTCCTTTAACCTGATCAACAATACTCGCTATCTTTTTGAATCCAGTAGGTTCGATAGCGGTATTTTCGATGCCTAGTAAACGGAGTTCACCATCAATTGCGTCAAAGCCATGATTGGGTATAACATTATCGTTTTCAAAAGAACTTAGATACTCAGAGGTTTTATTCAGAGATTCTTCGATGGTTTGAAAATCACTGGATACCTCAATAGTATAGGCAACTTCTTTTCCTTTATCGGTATTACATCTTACAGAAACTTGATAACAAATCTTATCAAATTCGAGGTCTTGTAATGCTTTCTTAAATAGTGAATTCATAGCTTATACAAAGATAGGATGAATACTTATCTTTAAATGATGTTTGACTTACCGAATAACGATTGGAATAATTTCGTCACCGCTGAACTCGAGAAGGATTATTTTCAATCCCTTGAAAAAGCCCTGATTTTAGCCTATCAAAAAAGTTCTATTTTTCCTCCAAAAGAACAGGTATTAAGAGCTTTCGAACTTTGTTCATTTAATGACCTATTGGTGGTAATTGTTGGGCAAGACCCTTATCCGCAACCAGGACACGCAGAAGGTCTTTCGTTTTCGGTGAAAAATGGTACCCAACCACCGGCTTCTCTTAGAAACATATTGATTGAAAGTGAAAATCATCCGAGCCAAGTTAACCCTAGTTTAGTGCCATGGGCTGAACAAGGAGTCCTACTTTTAAATCGAATTTTAACCGTTCAAAAGGGAGAGCCTAATAGCCATTCAAAATTAGGCTGGCAAAGCTTTACCCTTAATTGTATCGATTACATCAACCAAAGAAAGGAAAATATAGTTTTTATGTTATGGGGATCTGCAGCTATAGCTCTAGAAAAGCGGATAGATCACGAAAAACACCTTGTACTTAAAAGTGGGCATCCGTCACCACTTAGTGCTAATCGGGGATTGTGGTTTGGTAACCGACACTTCGAAAAAGCAAACAATTACCTAAAAGGGAAAAATAAGAAAATTATCCATTGGAGTCTACCCTCCAACTCGTTTAACCGTGAACCCACACTCTTTTAAAAAACTCATGATGACCTCTCTATAATCGCCTTGAATAACGATATCATCAGACTTAATACCACCTCCAATATTGAACTTCTTTTTAATGGCACTCGCTAACTTTTTGAAGTCTGCTGGAGTTCCTTGGTACGATTTAATCACGGTAGTCGCCTTCCCTTTGCGCTTCTCATAGCAACATTGTAGAGTGGGGGTAGTATGCACATAAAAGTTAATCGATTTTTCTTCGCTCGACCCAGCTGTTTCTTCAGGTTCGTGATCTGGAAAAGCATTTCTTAAAGCATCGGCTAAATCCATTGGATATTTATTTTAGTAAGCCCAATTCTCTTAAGCGCTCATCAAGATATTCACCAGCAGTACAGTCTTCAAACTGCTTAGGCGAATGGTTACTTACGCAAGATTCTAAACAATTAAGTGGCATATCTCTCTTTGGATGCATAAAAAATGGGATAGAGTATCTTGACTCATTAACAATATCCTTATCTGGATTAACCACGCGATGAATGGTTGATTTTAAACGGTTGTTGGTTAAACGAGAAAGCATATCACCAACATTAATCATCAATTCATCCGGTTCAGCGATCGCATCAACGTATACGCCATCAAGACGTTGTACTTGTAATCCTTTACCATGTGCTCCCATAAGCAAAGTAATCAAATTAATATCCCCATGTGCAGCTGCTCTAATGGCTTTTCTATCCTCAGGTTTTACTGGCGGATAGTGGATAGGGCGTAGTATTGAATTACCTCCAATTACCCATTGATCGAAATAATTAGCCGGCAAATCAAGGTGCTCAGCGATAGCACGCAGTAAATGTAGACCTGTATTCTCAAGAGCTTTAAAAGCCTTTTCACCGTAAATATTAAATGAATCTAACTCTGAAACACTGCAATTAGGAGGGTAAATACCGTCAGGGTCATGATACTGACCAAATTGCCAGAACTCCTTTAAATCAGCGATCTTACTTCCTTTAGCCGTTTCTCTTCCGAAAGAGGTATAGCCGCGCTGACCCGCCATACCTTCAATCTCGTACTGAAGTTTTATAGCTTCTGGAAGCGCAAAGAAATCCTTAACGGATGCATAAAGATGCTTGGTTAGCGTATCATCTAAAAAATGACCTTTTAAAGCGACGAAGCCAATCTCAGAAAATGCAGAGCCTACAGCATCGATGAAGGTTAGTTGCTCATTTCTAGAACCGTTGATATAATGGCTTAGGTTGACGGAGGGAATAGCTGATTTCATATTCTATTTTACATAATATAAATTATGGGACAATTATTTTAATCGTTTCATAGCACGCGCTCGTAAATATACTCGAGGGTCTCTTTTCATATTTATAAAGTAGACGCCGGTTAATAATACCACTGCTGCTACCACACTTTGAGTACTAATGGTTTCTTTCAACACCAAATATCCTAAAATCATAGCAACAATCGGATTGATATACGTTGAAGTGGCCACCTTTTCAGGACTCACTGTTCTTAACAGATAATTGAAAGACGTAAACGCGACAATACTTCCGAAAATTATTAATCCCAACATAGACCATTTTACGTTGATTTCCCATTCATTAGGACTTATCCAATGTTCTTGCTTAATCATACTCATTAAAATTAGCCAGAGACTTCCAAAGAACATCTGATAGGCAGAATTGACCAGATAATTTTTTGGTAATTCTGCTTTACCAACAAAAATGCTAGCATACCCCCAAGTAATCACACATCCAATGATCATCAATATTCCTTTTAACGATTCTGGAGAAGAAGTAATTTGATACTGACTGATCAGCAAATACATCCCTAGTAATCCAACAAAAACACCTACCCAAGAAAACAATTTGATGCGTTTATTTTCTATTATCCAAAGTAGTAACAATACGATTAAGGGCTGCGAAGCAATGGTAAGAGCTGCTAAACCACTATCTACATAGGATAAAGCCCAAACAACCACTCCATTACCAACAGCTAAGAATAGAAAACCAGCAATGGCTGCATTCTTTAATTGAACCAAAGTCAACTTTAAACTCTTATTCGAGACTTTAACAATTAGAAACATTAAAAAGGATGCTGAAAGAAACCGAACACCCGCCAACATGAATGGCTCTAATTGACCCACTGCAATTTTATTTAATAAATAGGTAGAACCCCATATCAAATAGATCGATAAAAAAGCTAAAACCTTGGTAATGTTCATTTTAAGTTATATAATATAATATTTTAGTTTAATTTAAAGTTTTAGTTTATATATTACAACATAAATTACTATAATTCAATTAATTGTCCTTTTAAAAAAAGATATTTAAGTTGATTCGATTCATTGATTAAGAAATAGGCATTATCAAGCGAAGACTTCTGCTCTATCCTATTATTATCATGTAGCATTGTGGTAGGGAAATACCTCTTTGAAGGAGATTTAGAAAAGTATAGAAAACCGTCTTCTAATAGTGATTTCTCATGAGCACTATTCTTAACTCGTCCCTTGTAAACTTTAGGGAATACAATCTTTAATCCCTCTGCATTAAAGCTTTCATATCCGGCGTAGGTACTTAGATCACCCTGATCCTCTAAGGTTACTTTATAAACTATTTGGTCTTTGATAGAATCATTCTCTGATTTTTCTAAATAATAACCAAGATCGACGGTGTAATAGGAACCATTGACCATTTTTTGAACTTTCTCAATCTTCAAATCAAACAAGTTTCGATCATTGCGTGGAATCTGGCTGTATTTCTCTACTGAAATGGCTTTGTGAAGTCCTTTTTGTATCGCTTCTAGCGCCGATCCAATTAAAACAAAGTTGAGTTTTCTCCCCAAGTGCTTTTCTGGATCATCTTTGAAGCCACCAGTTTCAATTAAAATGAGTTTGGTACCCCATTTTTGAATATTATCTCCAAAAGCTCGAGGTTCAAAGTCATCATTGTACCGACCAGTATGATTTGGGATGTATTGTTGATTAATCTGATACAAATAAGAGATTAATTGCATGGCTTCATCCCTCCCTGCACTTCTGCTTTTCTCATAATCGAAAGCAGTAGCTAAAAATGAAATACTTGCTTCATTGTTTAATCGCTCCACATTGTAGTACTTACTCTGATCGTGAAGATTAAAACCATAATCAGCATTCAAACTATCTCTTACCCGCTTTAAGATCTGTGATTCTGGTGCGATTAAACGTAGTGCATCACGATTAAGATCAATACCGATAGCGTTTTCTCGGGTCCAACGGCTTGCGCCATAGGGATTCAACATGGGAATAAAATGGATTCGAAGATCTTGTAATAAGCTACTAACCGACTTCTGATTAGAGTTTTCTGCGATATATGAAAGTAGATCAACGATAGACCGAGTCGCTGTAGATTCATTTCCATGCATCTGTGACCACATTAGAACATCAATGTCCCCACTCCCAACACTCAGCATTCTTATAGGCCTATTCTCAACAGAATGACCTAACATCTGAATTTCGAAAAGTCCCGGGGCCTTATCGGTAATCAGATCTATTTGTTTCTGCAAAAAATCGGGCTCTATCTTCATATTTGAAAAGCCCTCTACCTCATATTTCGAATATTCGTTGAATAATTCTTCTGTAAAAGAGCTTAACTGTTGCCCAAACGAGAAAGCCGTAAAAACAAGGCTGAGTGCTACTGATTTTATGAAATCCATTGATCTTTCTTAAAGTTAGGATTGCGTTTTTCTAGAAAAGCATTTCGGCCTTCTTTAGCTTCGTCGGTCATATATGCCAGTCTGGTAGCTTCGCCGGCAAAAACCTGCTGACCAACCATACCGTCATCGGTAAGATTCATAGCGAATTTTAGCATTTTAATGGCCGTCGGAGACTTTGCGAGAATTTCATTTGCCCATTCTATAGCTGTCTCTTCTAGTTTTGAATGCGCTACAACACAATTTACCATTCCCATTTCAAAAGCTTCATCAGCAGAGTAATTTCTGCCAAGGAAAAAGATCTCCCGAGCCTTCTTTTGCCCGACCATTTTTGCCAAATAAGCTGAGCCATAACCCGCGTCAAATGAGCTTACATCCGCATCGGTTTGCTTGAATATGGCATGTTCTTTACTAGCGATGGTTAGATCGCAAACGACATGAAGGCTGTGACCACCTCCAACTGCCCATCCGGGAACCACTGCAATAACTATCTTAGGCATAAACCGA
>JAYPSS010000008.1:0-19122 GCA_038133115.1 Flavobacteriaceae bacterium
GTAATGTTTACCCCAGAAGCTTTACCTCTAAGGATACGTCCAACGTCACCTTCAGTTCTTTGCTCAAGTTGCTCTTCACCTACTGAAGATACAGCGTAACCAAGCGCTTGTTTCTCACGCTTAATACCCTGAGCGGTAACAACTACTTCTTCTAATGCTTGTGCATCCTCTTCCATTTGCACGTTGTACGTGTCGGCAGCACCAACAGTAACACGAGCTTCTTTCTGACCGATGTAAGTAAATACTAACACCTGACCATTGGATGCGGAAATCGAATAATTTCCATCAAAGTCTGTTTGAGTACCGTTAGTAGTCCCACTCACAACGATGTTCACCCCAGGAAGAGGTAACCCGTCGGAATCAGTAACTGTACCTGAAACCGTCTTTGACTGTGCAAAAGAAACCTGCACAACTAACGCTAAAAGAAGCGTCAAGATTCCATTAAGTTTTGTTTTCATTTTTAAGTTATTTGAATTAGCGAGCTGCTAAAATCTAAAAATTATGTTAACATTCCAAGTGATGTTGCATAAATGTTGCATAATTATTTAAAGATTTCTTTCATTTTTTTAGACATCAATTCTATAACACGCTTTTTTTTTGTTTCAATAATTTTTTATTCGTCTATCATCATCTATTGAATCTGGCCGAATGAATAACATGTTTTCTTTTTTTCTGTTAATTCAATTTAAACTTGGGCGTGAAGAGGTATTCGTGGAGAGGTATTGGTGACAACCTCGCACAGTATTCTATAAGATTGGTTCAAATCGCACCTAAGTTTTTAAATCCTAGATTAGTGCGAAATCAACATAATTTCAAAAATTTTTTTCTTCGATTTGATTTTCAATAATTAATGAATACATTTGCAGCCCTAAAAATTAGGAGTAAACTAGAAGAATGCCAACAATTTCACAATTAGTAAGAAAAGGTAGACACTCGATTGCCAAGAAGAGCAAATCGGCTGCTTTGGATTCTTGTCCCCAACGTAGAGGTGTGTGTACACGTGTATACACTACCACGCCAAAGAAACCTAACTCAGCAATGAGAAAGGTAGCTAGGGTAAGATTAACCAACGGAAAAGAGGTTAACGCGTACATTCCAGGAGAGGGGCACAATCTCCAAGAGCACTCGATAGTATTGGTACGAGGTGGACGTGTTAAGGACTTACCTGGAGTTCGTTATCACATTGTTAGAGGAGCCCTTGACACCGCAGGTGTACAGGGTCGTACACAACGACGTTCAAAATACGGCGCAAAGCGTCCTAAAAAGTAGTTCTGAAAAGACGCAAGTACGATGAGAAAAAGACAAGCAAAAAAACGTCCGATCCTTCCAGATCCTAAATTTGGAGATCAATTAGTAACACGTTTCGTAAATATGATGATGTGGGATGGTAAGAAATCTGTTGCCTTCCGCATTTTTTACGATGCAATCGATATTGTAGATCAGAAAAAGACTGACGAAGAAAAATCAGCATTAGAGCTATGGAAAGATGCCTTAACCAATGTAATGCCTCACGTAGAAGTACGTAGTCGTCGTGTTGGTGGTGCTACTTTTCAAATCCCTATGCCTATACGTCCTGATCGCAAAATTTCTACTGCTATGAAGTGGTTGATTAGTTATGCAAGAAAGCGTAACGAGAAGTCAATGGCTCAAAAATTAGCCTCTGAAATTCTTGCTGCTGCCAAAGAAGAAGGTGCTGCAGTTAAGAAGCGTATGGATACTCATAAAATGGCTGAGGCTAACAAAGCGTTCTCACACTTTAGATTCTAATCAGACATGGCAAGAGATTTAAAATTCACTAGAAACATTGGTATTGCTGCTCACATTGATGCAGGTAAAACAACTACCACTGAACGTATCTTATTTTATACTGGAGTAAGTCACAAGATTGGTGAAGTACACGATGGTGCTGCAACCATGGATTGGATGGAGCAGGAGCAAGAGAGAGGGATTACTATTACCTCAGCTGCTACTACCTGTACTTGGAATTTCCCAACAGAGAATGGTCAGCTTACTGATGAATCTAAAGGTTATCATTTTAATATTATTGATACTCCCGGTCACGTTGACTTTACTGTTGAGGTGAACCGTTCGCTTCGTGTATTAGATGGACTTGTATTCTTATTTAGTGCTGTTGATGGTGTAGAACCTCAATCAGAGACCAACTGGAGACTAGCCGACAACTATAAGGTACCTCGTATGGGGTTTGTTAACAAGATGGACCGTCAGGGTGCTAATTTCTTAGCAGTTTGTACACAGGTTCGTGAGATGTTAAAGTCGAATGCAGTGCCGATTGTATTACCAATCGGTGATGAAGCAGACTTTAAAGGGATCGTTGATCTTGTTAAAAACCGCGCGATTGTATGGCATGATGATAATTTCGGATCTACTTTCGATGTTGTCGATATTCCTGCAGACATGGAAGATGAGGTTCGTCAATACCGTGCAGAACTTATCGAAGCTGTTGCTGAGTATGATGAATCATTAATGGAAAAATTCTTCGAAGACGAAGATTCAATTACTGAGGATGAGGTTCATGCTGCCCTTCGAGCTGCTGTCATGGATATGAGTATCATCCCGATGGTTTGTGGTTCTTCATTTAAGAATAAAGGGGTTCAGTTCCTTTTAGATGCGGTTTGTCGTTATCTGCCTTCTCCCCTAGATAAGGAGGCTATTATTGGAACTAATCCAGATACAGATAAAGAAGTTGGGCGTAAGCCAGATCCAAAAGAGCCTTTTGCGGCATTGGCATTTAAGATTGCAACAGATCCATTCGTAGGTCGTTTAGCTTTCTTTAGAGCCTATTCTGGTACTCTAAACGCTGGGTCATACGTTTTAAATAACCGTTCAGGTAACAAGGAACGTATCTCTCGTATTTACCAAATGCACTCGAATAAGCAGAATGCGATTGAATCGATTTCTGCAGGTGATATTGGAGCTGCGGTAGGCTTTAAGGATATCAAAACGGGCGATACGCTATCGGATGAAAAACATCCAATCGTTTTAGAAAGTATGGTTTTCCCTGACCCGGTAATCGGTATCGCTGTGGAGCCTAAGACTAAAGCTGACGTGGATAAACTAGGTATGGCTTTAGCTAAACTAGCTGAAGAGGATCCTACCTTCCAGGTTAAAACAGACGAGGCTTCGGGTCAGACCATCATTTCTGGTATGGGTGAGCTTCACTTAGATATTATCGTTGACCGTTTACGTCGCGAGTTCAAGGTTGAAGTGAACCAAGGTCAGCCACAAGTAGAGTACAAAGAAGCTCTTACTCAGAAGGCGGATCACCGTGAGGTTTACAAGAAACAAACAGGTGGTCGAGGTAAATTTGCGGATATCGTATTTACTATCGAACCTGCTGATGAAGGTAAAACCGGTCTTGAATTTGTCAACGAGGTTAAAGGTGGTAACGTACCTAAAGAATATATTCCATCAGTTGAAAAAGGTTTCAAGGAGGCTATGAAGAATGGTCCTTTAGCTGGTTTCGAGATGGATAGTATGAAAGTTACCCTTAAAGATGGTTCATTCCACCCAGTGGATTCTGATGCGCTTTCTTTTGAACTAGCTGCTAAGCTTGGTTATAAGGAGTCTGCTCGTGCTGCCAAGGCCGTTATTCTTGAGCCTATCATGAAACTTGAGGTATTAACTCCTGAAGAGAACATGGGTGATATTGTTGGGGATCTTAATCGTCGTCGCGGTCAAGTGAACTCTATGGACGATAGAGCTGGTTCTAAAGTAATTAAGGCTTCTGTTCCACTTTCAGAAATGTTTGGTTATGTGACCGCTTTACGTACCCTTTCTTCGGGTAGAGCTACCTCTACGATGGAGTTCTCGCATTACGCTGAAACACCTTCTAATATTTCTGAAGAAGTTATTAAGGCAACTAAAGGAGATAAATAATCTGTCAAAACTATGAGCCAAAAAATTAGAATTAAACTAAAATCATACGATCATAATTTGGTAGATAAATCTGCCGATAAGATTGTTAAGACAGTGAAAACTACTGGTGCGATTGTTACTGGTCCAATTCCACTGCCAACCAATAAAAAAATCTTTACTGTACTACGTTCTCCTCACGTAAACAAAAAATCTCGTGAGCAGTTTCAGTTAAGCTCTTACAAGAGACTTCTAGACATCTACAGTTCATCATCGAAGACAATTGATGCGCTTATGAAGCTAGAATTACCTAGTGGAGTTGAGGTAGAGATTAAGGTATAATTATAATCGAGCCTTAGTGCTCGTGACATGTCTCAAACGAGGGTTTGAGAAAAACGGTAATAGAAAAGTTCTGGGTCAGGGTTTTTCTTGACCCAAATTTTTTAAAAGAAGAATTAATAATTAAATAAATAGTATGTCTGGGTTAATTGGAAAAAAGATCGGCATGACTAGCATTTTTGACGAGAACGGAAAGAACATTCCTTGTACCGTTATTCAGGCTGGGCCATGCGTGGTTACCCAAGTCAGAACCGAAGAGGTTGACGGGTATGATGCACTTCAACTCGGTTTCGATGACAAGGCAGAAAAACGTGCTTCAAAGGCTGAAATTGGTCATGCCAAAAAAGCGGGTACTTCTCCTAAGAAAAAGCTCATCGAATTCCGATATTTTGAAAATGGTAAATATGGTATCGGTGATACCATCGATGTAACGCTTTTCCAAGAAGGAGAGTTTGTCGATGTTATCGGTACTTCTAAAGGTAAAGGTTACCAAGGGGTTGTTAAACGTCACGGTTTTGCCGGTGTGGGTCAATCTACACACGGTCAGCACAACCGTTTACGTGCTCCTGGTTCTATTGGTGCCGCTTCTTATCCTGCTAGAGTATTCAAAGGAATGCGTATGGCTGGAAGAATGGGTGGTGATCAAGTAACGGTTCAGAACCTACGAGTTGTTAAAGTTCTTCCTGAGAAGAATGTGCTTGTTGTTAAGGGTTGTGTGCCTGGTCATAAAAATGCATACGTAACAATCGAGAAGTAATGAAAGTAGCAGTATTAGATCGTAACGGAAAAGAAACCGGTCGTAGCGTAGAGCTTTCGAACGATATTTTTGGTTTTGAGCCAAATGAACATGCTATTTATTTAGATGTGAAGCAATACCTAGCGCATCAGCGTCAGGGTAATCACAGTGCTAAAGAGCGTGGAGAGATTGCTGGTAGTACCAGAAAGCTTAAAAAGCAAAAAGGAACGGGTACCGCACGTGCTGGTTCTATTAAGTCTCCTGTGTTTAGAGGAGGTGGTAGAATTTTTGGACCAAGACCTCATGGTTATGACCAAAAATTGAATAAAAACGTTAAGCGTATTGCTCGTAGATCAGCATTAAGTCTGAAGGCAAAAGAGAATGCATTAATGGTTATTGAAGACCTTGCATTTGATGCACCAAAGACTAAGGATTTCATCTCAGTTTTGGAGTCACTTGGTATTCAGGCTAAAAAGTCACTTTTTGTCTTGGCTGACGCTAACAAAAACGTATATTTGTCGTCTCGTAATTTAGAGCAGTCTAAAGTTGTAACTAGCTCAGAATTAAACACTTATAGCATTGTTAATGCTGCAAATGTTGTTCTTTCTGAGAGCGCAATCGAGGCTATTGAAACCAATTTAAACAAATAATTGAGGTATGAGTATTCTTATTAAGCCCATTATTACTGAAAAGTTAAGCGCTGAAGGCGAGCTTTTCAATCGTTATGGTTTCTACGTAGATCCTAAGGCAAATAAAATCCAGATTAAGGAAGCGGTTGAGTCTACCTATGGTGTTACCGTAGATAAGGTTAGAACTCAGATTTATGCAGCAGAGCGTAAAACTCGCTATACGAAAACTGGAATTCAGCACGGTAAGTCAAACCTTCTAAAGAAGGCTATTGTTCAGGTTGCTGAAGGTGAAGTAATTGATATTTACAGTAATCTATAATATACTGAAATGGCTGTTAGAAAATTAAAACCGATTACACCGGGACAACGTTTTAAGGTTGTCAATGGTTTTGATGCGATTACCGCGTCTAAGCCGGAGAAAAGCCTTTTAGCTCCCCTAAAAAAATCGGGTGGACGTAATTCAGACGGTAAGATGACTGCTTCACACAGAGGTGGTGGTCATAAGCGTCGTTACCGTATTATTGATTTCAAAAGAACGAAAGAGGGTGCTGCTGAAGTACTTTCTATCGAGTACGATCCGAACAGAACTGCTTTTATCGCTTTAGTTCAATATGCTGATGGTGAAAAGCGTTATGTTATTGCTCAAAATGGACTAGAAGTTGGATCTTCAATCCAGGCGGGCGAAGGAGCTACTCCAGATGTTGGAAACGCTCTTAAGTTAAAAGATATTCCTCTAGGTACGATCATCTCTTGTATTGAGCTTCGTCCTGGTCAGGGTGCTGTTATGGCTCGTAGTGCTGGTTCTTTTGCCCAATTAATGGCGAAGGACGGTAAGTTTGTAACGATCAAATTGCCTTCAGGAGAGACTCGTTTGATTCTTGGAGAATGTATGGCTACCATTGGAGCTATTTCTAATTCAGATCATCAGTTAATCGTTTCAGGTAAGGCTGGTAGAAGTCGTTGGTTAGGCCGTCGTCCACGTACTAGACCTGTAGTTATGAACCCTGTCGATCACCCGATGGGTGGTGGTGAAGGTCGTGCTTCAGGAGGTCACCCAAGATCTAAGAATGGTATTCCTGCTAAAGGTTATAGAACTCGTTCTAAGACTAAGGATAGCAACAGATATATTGTAGAACGAAGAAAGAAATAAGATAGATGGCACGTTCACTAAAAAAAGGTCCTTTTATTCATCATAGCCTTGAGAAGAAAGTTCAAGCTAATGTTGAATCAGGAAAGACTACAGTTATCAAAACTTGGTCTAGAGCTTCAATGATTTCACCTGATATGGTAGGTCAAACTATTGCGGTTCACAATGGAAAGCAATTTGTTCCTGTTTACGTTACTGAGAACATGGTGGGTCATAAATTAGGTGAGTTTTCACCAACCCGTTCGTTCAGAGGTCACGCAGGTGCTAAAAACAAAGGTAAAAAGTAATTAAGCTATGGGAGTTCGTAAAAAACAAATGGCTGAGAGAATTAAAGAAGAGCGTAAGCAAGTTGCTTTTGCCCGTCTGAATGATTTTCCAACCTCACCTAGAAAGATGCGCCTTGTTGCCGACTTAATTCGTGGTAAAGAAATCGAATTAGCTCTAGCTACTTTAAAGTTTAGCACTAAGGCGGCTTCTAAGCCACTAGAAAAGCTTCTTTTATCTGCAATTGCAAACTGGGAAGCTAAGAACCAGGATGCTTCTTTAGAAGATGCTTCTTTAATCGTTAAAGAAATCCGTGTAGACGGTGGAACGATGTTAAAGCGTTTACAGACTGCACCACAAGGTCGTGCTCACCGTATTCGCAAAAGATCAAATCATGTAACCTTAGTATTAGGTTCTAATAATAACGCAGCTAGCAACTAATATGGGACAGAAAACTAATCCAATTGGAAATCGCTTAGGTATTATCCGTGGCTGGGAATCAAACTGGTACGGTGGTAACGATTACGGGGATAAACTTGCAGAGGATGATAAAATCCGCAAGTACGTAATGGCTCGCTTGTCTAAGGCTAGCGTTTCACGTGTTATCATTGAGAGAACCCTAAAACTAGTTACAATAACTATTACAACCGCTCGTCCTGGTATCATTATCGGTAAAGGAGGTCAAGAGGTTGATAAATTAAAAGAAGAGCTTAAGAAGATCACAGGTAAGGATGTTCAGATCAATATTCATGAGATCAAGCGTCCTGAGCTAGATGCAAATCTAGTTGCGTCTTCTATCGCGCGTCAAATTGAAAACCGTATCTCTTATCGTAGAGCTATTAAAATGGCTATTGCTTCTGCTATCCGTATGAATGCTGAAGGTATCAAGGTAATGATTTCGGGTCGTTTGAATGGTGCTGAGATGGCTCGTTCAGAATCATACAAGGAGGGTCGTATTCCTCTATCTACCTTCCGTGCAGATGTAGATTACGCTCTTGAAGAGGCTCACACTACTTATGGTCGTCTTGGTATCAAGGTTTGGATCATGAAGGGTGAAGTTTATGGAAAGAGAGAGTTATCTCCATTAGTTGGTCTTTCAACTAACTCAGGAAGTGGTAAATCATCAAAACAAGATGGTGCTGCAAAGCGTCGTCGTAGAAAGTAATATAAAGTAGAAGAAGGATTATGTTACAGCCAAAAAGAACCAAATTTCGCAAAGCCCAGAAGGGCCGCATGAAAGGAATTTCACAACGTGGCCATCAGCTTTCGAATGGAATGTTTGGTATTAAATCGTTAGACTCAAAGTTCATTACTTCACGTCAGATTGAGGCAGCTCGTATTGCAGCGACTCGTTACATGAAGCGTCAAGGTCAGCTTTGGATTAAAATTTTCCCAGACAAGCCTATTACCAAGAAACCTCTAGAGGTACGTATGGGTAAAGGTAAAGGTGCTCCTGAGTATTGGGTTGCAGTTGTTAAACCCGGACGTATAATGTTTGAAGTTGCAGGTGTTCCTAAGGAAGTAGCAGAGGAGGCGTTACGTCTTGCTGCTCAGAAACTACCATGTAGAACTAAATTTATTGTTGCACGTGACTTCGTTGCAGAATAATATTGATCGTTGATATGAAACAGTCGGAAATCATAGAATTATCAGTAGAAGATTTGAAAGCTAAGCTTGCTTCACTGAAAAAGGAGTTGTCAGATTTATCATTAGGACACTCTGTTTCTCCGTTAGAGAATCCTTTAATTCTTCGTTCAACACGTAGAACTATTGCGAGAATCTCTACTGAATTGTCTAAAAGAGAATTACAATAACGGCCTGGCCTTATGGAAAATAGAAACTTAAGAAAAGAAAGAATTGGTGTTGTCACTAGTAACAAAATGGAGAAATCTATTGTTGTTTCTGAGGTGAAACGTGTTAAGCACCCTATGTACGGTAAGTTCGTACTTAAGACCAAGAAGTATGTAGCGCATGATGAGAAGAACGATTGTAATGAGGGCGATACAGTAAAGATCATGGAAACTCGACCATTAAGTAAGCGTAAATGCTGGAGATTGGTTGAAATTATTGAACGAGCTAAGTAATTAGGGATGGTACAACAAGAATCAAGATTAAGAGTTGCTGACAACACTGGTGCTAAAGAGGTACTTACTATTCGTGTTTTAGGTGGAACCAAGCGTCGTTATGCTTCGCTAGGTGATAAAATTGTAGTTACTGTTAAAGAAGCTACTCCTAATGGTACGGTTAAGAAAGGAAGTGTTTCTAAAGCGGTTGTAGTTCGCACCAAGAAAGAAGTTAGACGTCCAGATGGATCGTATATCCGTTTTGATGATAATGCATGTGTTCTGTTAAATGCTGCTGGAGAGATGAGAGGTACTCGTGTTTTCGGTCCTGTTGCAAGAGAATTGCGTGATCGTCAATTCATGAAGATTGTTTCATTAGCCCCTGAGGTGCTTTAATCTTACGAAGAAATGATAAAGTTAAAATTAAAAGTAGGAGATAAGGTTCAAGTAACCGCTGGAGAACACAAAGGTGCTCAAGGAGCGATCGTTTCTCTAGACAAGGTGAAAAACCGTGCTATTGTTGAAGGTGTAAACCTAGTTTCTAAGCACCAAAAACCTAGCTCAAGTAATCCACAAGGAGGTATTGTACAGAAAGAAGCACCTATCCATATTTCGAATCTTTCACTTCTAGATCCTAAAGATGGATCACCGACACGTGTTGGTTATGATGTACGTGATGGTAAGAAAGTTCGTGTTTCTAAAAAATCAAACGAAGTATTATAAGCCATGGAATATACTCCAAGATTAAAACAAGAATATACTGATCGTATCGTTTCTGCGTTGAGCGAACAATTCAATTACAAGAATGTAATGATGGTTCCAAAACTAGAGAAGATAGTTATTAGTAGAGGTGTAGGTGCTGCTGTCGCTGACAAGAAGTTAGTAGATCAAGCAGTTGAAGAACTTACGACTATTTCAGGTCAGAAGGCAATTGCTACCATTTCTAAGAAAGACGTTGCTTCATTTAAGCTACGTAAAGGAATGCCTATTGGAGCGAAGGTTACTCTTCGTGGTGAGCGTATGTACGAATTTTTAGATCGTTTGATTACTGTTGCACTTCCACGTGTACGTGATTTTCAAGGGATCAAATCTACTGGATTTGATGGTCGTGGTAACTACAACTTAGGGGTTACTGAACAAATCATCTTCCCAGAAATCAACATCGATAAAATCAATCGAATTAACGGTATGGATATCACTTTCGTGACAAGTGCCGGTACTGATAACGAGGCTCAAGCCTTATTAACTGAATTAGGTCTACCGTTTAAAAAGAATTAGTATGGCTAAAGAATCTATGAAAGCCCGCGAACGCAAAAGGGCAAAGCTGGTTGCAAAGTATGCTGCAAAGCGTGAAGCTTTAAAAGCTGCAGGAGATTATGAAGCACTTCAAAAGCTTCCTAAAAATGCTTCTCCAGTAAGAATGCGTAATCGTTGCAAATTAACAGGTCGTCCTCGTGGATACATGAGAACTTTTGGTATTTCACGTGTTACTTTCCGTGAAATGGCTAACCAAGGTTTGATCCCAGGTGTAACTAAAGCCAGCTGGTAGATATTTATTAAAGAAATTTTAAGATGGTAACAGATCCAATTGCAGATTTTTTAACTCGTATTCGTAATGCGAGCAGTGCTGGACACAGAGTGGTTGAAATACCTGCTTCAAATGTTAAGAAGGAAATTACTAAGATCCTTTTCGATCAAGGTTATATCCTTAGCTACAAATTTGAAGATACTAGCGCTCAGGGTTCAATTAAAATTGCCCTTAAGTATGATGCGGTAACTAAAGAGCCGATCATCAGAAAGATTGAAAGAGTGAGTAAACCAGGTCTTCGTAAGTATTCGGGTAAGGGTGATCTTCCACGTGTACTTAATGGATTAGGTATTGCTGTAGTTTCTACCTCTCATGGTGTGATGACTTCTAAGCAAGCTCGTAAGGAAAACGTTGGTGGGGAAGTTCTTTGCTACGTATATTAAAATTGAATAACTGATAGATTATGTCAAGAATAGGAAATAACCCAATCTCGATTCCAGATGGTGTTACAGTGACTGTAGCTGATCAAACCATTACGGTTAAAGGTAAGCTAGGTGAGTTAACTCAGGAGTTTGATGCTGTATCCATTGAGGTAGTTGACGGAAGTGTTTCTGTTAGCCGTCCTTCAGATTCAAAAGATCACCGTGCTAAGCATGGTCTTTACAGATCTCTTGTGAACAACATGATTCAGGGAGTCTCTAAAGGTTGGACTAAAGAATTAGAACTGGTAGGTGTTGGATATCGTGCCAGCAACCAAGGACAAAAATTAGATATAGCGGTAGGTTTTTCGCACAACATTATTCTAGATATCGCTCCAGAAGTAACTGTGGAGACCGTATCTGAAAAAGGAAAGAACCCAATCGTTAAGCTAACTTCATTTGATAAGCAACTAGTAGGGCAAGTAGCGGCTAAGATCCGTGGTTTCAGAAAGCCAGAGCCTTACAAAGGAAAAGGTATCAAGTTTGTTGGTGAACAAATTAGAAGAAAAGCAGGTAAATCTGCATAACCGTAATATACTATGGGATTAAGTAAACTAGAGAGAAGACAACGTATCCAAAAGCGTATTCGCAAAGTTTCTTTTGGTACTCCAGAGCGTCCTAGATTGGCTGTTTTTCGCAGTAACAAAGAAATCTACGCTCAAATTATTGACGATCGTAACGGTGTTACTCTTGCAGCAGCATCATCTCGCGATAAGGGAGCTTCAGTAGAAGGAACCAAAATTGAACAAGCAAACGCTGTTGGTAAGAGCCTTGCAGAGAAAGCCCTCGCAAAAGGTATTTCAGCTGTAGCTTTTGATAGAGGAGGAAATTTGTATCACGGTAGAGTTAAATCTTTAGCTGAAGGAGCTAGAGAAGGAGGACTTAAATTCTAATCACTATTATGTATCAGAACTATAAAAATGTTGAGATTGTTAAACCAGGTGGTTTAGAACTAAAGGACCGTCTTGTTGGGGTTCAACGTGTAACTAAAGTAACTAAAGGTGGTCGTGCTTTTGGATTCTCTGCAATCGTTGTTGTAGGTGATGAAAATGGTGTTGTTGGTCATGGTTTAGGTAAGTCTAAAGAGGTCGCGACTGCTATTTCAAAGGCAGTTGAAGACGCAAAGAAGAATCTAGTACGCATTCCTCTTACTCATGGGACTTTACCACATGAGCAAAAAGGTAAGTTTGGTGGTGCAAGAGTTTATCTTCAGCCGGCTTCACAAGGTACCGGGGTTATCGCTGGTGGTGCTGTACGTGCGGTGTTAGAAGCTGTTGGTGTACACGATGTACTTTCAAAGTCACAAGGTTCATCTAACCCTCACAACGTAGTTAAAGCAACTTTTGATGCTTTATTACAACTTCGCGATGCAAAGTCTATTGCTAAGCAACGTGGAATTAGTTTAGACAAAGTATTTAACGGATAATTGTGGTCATGGGAAAAATTAAAATCACTCAAGTAAAAAGCAGTATCAAACGTCCACAGAATCAAAAGCGTACGTTAGAGGCTTTAGGCTTGAAAAAAATTGGACAGGTAGTAGAGCACGATTCTACACCTAATATTCTTGGAATGGTTAAAGTAGTTGAGCATTTAGTTAATGTTCAACAATCATAAAGTATAGATAATGAACCTACACAGTTTAAAGCCTGCAGAAGGCTCAGTTCATAGAGAAGGAAAACGCGTTGGTCGCGGAGAAGGATCTGGTAAAGGTGGTACTGCTGCTCGTGGTCACAAGGGAGCTAAATCACGTTCTGGATATTCAAAAAAGATTGGTTTCGAAGGAGGTCAAATGCCACTTCAACGCCGTGTTCCAAAATTTGGTTTTAAAAACATCAATCGTAAAGAGTACCGTGGTATTGGCTTAGACCAATTAGAAGCTCTTGCAGCTGCCGGTCAAACAGATATTACTTTTGAAGTTTTAGTTGCGAATGGTATCGCTCGTAAGAATGATCTAGTGAAAATTCTTGCTAACGGTGCAGTTTCGTCTAAAGTTAATGTAACAGTTCACAAATTTACGGCTTCAGCTAAGTCAGCAATCGAAGCTGCTGGTGGTACCGCTACGGAGATTTAATTTTTTCTAAATGAAGAAGTTTATAGAAACCTTAACGAATATCTGGAAGATCGAAGAGTTGCGTAATAAGATTATCGTAACTCTTGGATTACTTTTGGTTTATCGTTTCGGAGCACAGGTAGTGTTACCTGGTATAGATACTGATCAACTTGTACAGTTAAATCAAAACACAGAACAGGGTATTTTAGGTATTCTTAATGCCTTTACGGGGGGTGCATTTGCTAACGCCTCAATCTTTGCGTTGGGAATTATGCCGTACATCTCTGCTTCTATTGTTGTACAGTTGATGGGTATTGCAATTCCATATCTACAGAAGTTAGATAAAGAGGGAGAGAGTGGTCGTAAAACCAAAACGCAGATTACACGTTGGTTAACTATTGCCATCTGTATTGTACAAGCTCCTGCCTATTTATACGGATTGAGTGCATTGGGTGTTCCTGATAGTGCTTTTGTCTTAGGTAAAGGTCTTGGTTTTATGATTCCTGCGGTTGTTATCCTTGTTACAGGTACTGTATTTGCGATGTGGCTTGGTGAGCGTATTACTGATAAAGGAATTGGTAATGGTATCTCATTACTAATTATGGTTGGTATTATCGCAACATTACCTCAATCATTTGTTCAGGAGTTTATTTCTAGAACTGCGAATAATAATGGAGGGTTGATGCTTATACTCGTTGAACTTATCCTTTGGTTCGTGGTGATACTAGCATCTATTCTGGTGGTTATGGCTGTACGACAAGTACCTGTGCAATACGCACGTCGCACTGCTTCAGGTTCTGAGGCAGCAGTAGGTGTTCGTCAGTATATTCCATTAAAGTTAAATGCCTCAGGAGTAATGCCTATCATTTTTGCTCAGGCAATTATGTTTGCCCCTGGTCTTATTGGTCGTTCTTTCAACGATACCGAACTAGGTCAATGGTTAGAGGTTAATTTTCAGGATATTTTTGGCTTAGCTTACAATATTCTATTCGCATTCTTGATCATTGTGTTTACCTTTTTGTATACAGCTATTACGATTCCTACATCTAAAATGGCTGATGATCTTAAGCGTAGTGGCGGATTCGTTCCTGGGGTAAGACCTGGAGCTGAAACCGGCGATTTTTTAGATAAAGTGATGTCTTTAATTACCTTCCCTGGTGCTATTTTCTTGGCGATTCTTGCGGTTTTACCTGCAGTAGTTGTTAAGCTTATGGATGTACAGGCGGGTTGGGCATTATTCTACGGTGGTACTTCACTACTTATTATGGTGGGTGTTGCTATTGATACCGTTCAACAAGTAAATGCGTATTTATTGAACCGTCACTACGATGGTTTAATGAAATCGGGTAAAAATCGAAAAGTAGCTTAATTATGGCAAAACAAGCGGCTATTGAACAAGATGGTAGTATTATCGAAGCGTTATCTAACGCGATGTTTCGTGTGGAGCTAGATAATGGCCATGTTGTTACGGCTCACATCTCTGGTAAAATGCGTATGCATTATATCAAGTTACTGCCAGGAGATAAGGTGAAGTTGGAGATGAGCCCATATGATTTAACTAAAGCAAGAATTACATACAGATATTAATATGAAGGTTAGGGCATCTATTAAGAAAAGAAGCGCCGATTGTAAAATTGTGCGTCGTAAGGGTCGACTATACGTGATCAACAAGAAGAATCCAAAATTTAAACAAAGACAAGGATAGTTATGGCAAGAATTGCTGGGGTTGATATACCTAAACAGAAGCGTGGTGTCATTGCACTTACTTACATTTTCGGTATCGGAAGAAGTCGTGCAAAAGATATCCTAGAACAAGCTGGAGTTTCAGAAGACAAAAAGGTGTCTGATTGGAACGATGATGAAATCGGAAAAATCCGTGATGCTGTTTCTCAGTTCACTATTGAAGGTGAATTGCGTTCAGAAGTGTCTCTAAACATCAAGCGTCTTATGGACATTGGTTGTCAACGAGGTATCCGTCACAGACTTGGTCTTCCATTACGCGGACAACGTACTAAGAACAACTCGCGTACTCGTAAAGGGAAGCGTAAAACAGTTGCTAACAAGAAGAAAGCAACCAAATAATAGCTTAATATGGCAAAAGGAACTAGTAAAACCGTTAAGAAACGTAAAGTTATTGTTGAGAGCACTGGTGAAGCGCATATCGTTTCTTCTTTCAACAACATTATTATTTCACTTACGAACAAGAATGGCGATGTAATTTCGTGGTCTTCTGCTGGTAAGATGGGCTTTAGAGGATCTAAGAAGAACACTCCTTACGCTGCACAGGTTGCTGCTGAGGATTGTGCTAAGGTTGCTCAAGAAGCTGGTCTTCGTAAGGTGAAAGTTTTCGTTAAAGGACCTGGAAATGGTCGTGAATCTGCGATTCGTTCGATCCACAATTCGGGTATCGAAGTAACAGAGATTGTTGATGTTACTCCAATGCCACACAACGGATGTAGACCACCAGCAAGAAGAAGAGTTTAATTTTATTGATTAATAGAGGGTTAACGGTTATCGAAGGATAAGCCTTAATTCATAACCACCTCGCAATTTTATTTTTATGGCAAGATATACAGGACCATCTACTAAAATCGCTCGTAAGTTTGGTGAAGCCATCTTCGGTGATGACAAATCTTTTGAAAAGAAGAATTATCCTCCAGGACAACACGGTAACAACCGTCGTCGTGGTAAGAAATCAGAGTATGCTGTACAGCTTATGGAAAAACAGAAAGCAAAGTATACTTATGGTATTCTTGAAAAACAGTTCCGTAACCTTTTCGCTAAAGCGAACAGAAGTAAAGGAGTTACTGGTGAAGTACTTCTTCAACTTTGTGAATCTCGTTTAGACAACGTGGTTTATCGTTTTGGTATCGCACCTTCTCGCAGAGCTGCACGTCAGTTAGTATCTCACCGTCATGTAACGGTTGATGGAGAGATCGTAAACATCCCATCGTTCCAGGTTAAGCCAGGACAAGTGGTTGGTATTCGTGAGAAATCTAAGTCAGTTCAGAAAATCACTGACTCTTTAGCTAACACAAATCAGTCTTTCGAGTGGCTAAACTGGAATTCAGCGAAGCTTGAGGGGACATTTGTAAATGTTCCTGAGCGTGTTCAGATCCCTGAGGCGATCAAGGAGCAGCTAATCGTTGAATTGTATTCTAAATAATTTCACCCTCAATAACCTTTTGATATGGCAATACTTAATTTTCAAAAGCCGGATAAAGTAATCATGATCGAGTCAACCGATTTCGATGGGAAATTTGAATTTCGTCCATTGGAACCGGGCTACGGTTTAACCGTTGGAAACGCTCTTCGTCGTGTGTTACTTTCATCTTTAGAGGGCTTTGCGATTACTTCTATACGCATTGAAGGTGTAGATCATGAGTTTTCAGTAATTCCTGGAGTTGTTGAAGACGTAACCGAGATGATTCTTAACCTTAAGCAAGTTCGATTTAAGCGTCAAATTGACGATGTTGAGAACGAAACTGTAGCGATCTCAATTGCTAATACTGATAAGATCACTGCTGGTGATTTTCAGAAATTCATTTCTGGTTTCCAAGTTCTAAACCCAGATCACGTGATCTGCAACCTAGATAGCAAGGTTAAAATTAACCTTCAATTAACTATCGAGAAAGGACGCGGTTATGTATCGGCTGATGATAATAAGAAGGCGAATGCTCCTATCGGAACCATCGCTATCGATTCTATCTTCACACCGATCAAGAATGTTAAGTATAGCATTGAGAATTATCGAGTAGAGCAAAAAACTGACTTCGAGAAATTAGTTTTCGAAATTGTAACTGACGGTTCGATTGCTCCAAAAGACGCACTTACTGAAGCTGCTAAAATTCTTATCCACCATTTTATGTTATTCTCTGATGAGAGAATCACTCTAGAGGCTGAAGAGTTAGAGCGTACAGAGACTTACGATGAAGAATCTTTACACATGCGTCAGCTTCTAAAAACTAAACTAGTAGACATGGATCTTTCTGTTCGTGCTCTAAATTGTTTGAAAGCAGCTGAGGTAGATACTTTAGGTGATCTTGTTTCATTCAACAAGAACGACTTAATGAAATTCAGAAACTTTGGTAAGAAGTCGTTAACTGAGCTAGAAGAACTTGTTCAAAGTAAGGGGTTAGAATTTGGAATGGATCTAGCCAAGTACAAATTAGATAGAGACTAAATATGAGACACGGGAAGAAAATCAATCACTTAGGGCGCACCGCTTCACACCGCAGGTCTATGCTTGCAAATATGGCATGTTCTCTAATTGAACATAAGCGCATCAATACCACTACAGCAAAAGCTAAAGCACTTAAGCAGTTTGTTGAACCGCTTATTACAAAGGCGAAAGCTGAGAATAACTCAACTATAGAAAAGAGCACTCACAATCGTAGAGTCGCTTTCAGTTACTTAAGAAGTAAAGAAGCTGTTGCTCACTTATTTTCTGAGGTTTCAGAAAAAGTTGCTGATCGTCAAGGTGGTTATACACGTATCATTAAACTTGGAAACCGTCTAGGAGATAGCGCTGACATGGCTCTTATCGAGCTAGTTGACTTTAATGAAACGTACAACGCTACTGAAAAGAAAGCGAAGTCAACTCGTAGAAGTCGTCGTTCTAAGTCTGCTGAGACCAAAGAGGCTGCTCCAGCTGTTGAAGAAGTTGCAGTAGCTGAGGCTCCTGCTGCTGAAGAAGCTGCTCCAGAAGTAGATACTACAGAAGAATCAACGGATGAAGAGACGAAATAGACTTTCATTGTTAATTACTTCAAGATAATAGAAAAGGATACACTTAGCTGTGTATCCTTTTTTTGTGTTTTTTTGTCACTAAATAGAAATGAGAATGAAATATACCCAAAGAAAAGATGCTATCCTATTATTAGAAGATGGAACCGTTTTTTACGGTAAGTCTGTTGCTAATCTAGAGGGTACCGCTTTTGGTGAAATTTGTTTTAATACTGGTATGACGGGCTACCAGGAGATTTTTACTGATCCTAGTTATTTTGGTCAGATTATGGTGCTTACCAATGCTCACATTGGTAATTATGGTACCGTAGAAGATGAAGTAGAATCGTCTTCAGTAAAAATTGCCGGTTTAGTGTGTAAGAACTTCAGTTACACCTATTCGCGTCCAGGCGCCGATGCTTCTCTTGAAGAATTCTTGAGCAAGAATAATACATTTGCTATTTCAGATGTAGATACCCGTGCTCTAGTTTCTCATATTCGAGATCATGGGGCGCAAAATGCCGTAATATCTACGAGAGTTGATGAAATCGAACAGTTAAGTATTGAATTGGCTTCTGTACCGAGCATGGCTGGTTTAGAATTGGCTTCAAAGGTTTCAACCAAAGAGCCTTACTTTTTCGGCGATCCAGAGTCTAAGTGGAAGGTTTCAGTACTTGACCTTGGTGTCAAACGCAATATATTACGTTGCTTATCTGAACGCGGAGCTTATCTAAAAGTTTTCCCTCATGATACTACCTTTGAAGAGTTAAGTGATTGGGGTCCTGATGGATACTTTGTTTCTAACGGTCCTGGCGATCCCGAGCCATTGAACGAGGCGATTGCGACCACCAAGGAAATTGTGGATTCTAAGAAACCTTTGTTTGGTATTTGTCTGGGTCATCAGGTATTAGCGCTTTCTCATGGGGTTCAAACCTTTAAAATGCATAATGGTCACCGTGGAATCAACCATCCGGTTTTAAATGTATTAACCGGTAGAGGTGAAATTACTTCTCAAAATCATGGTTTCGCTGTTTCTAAGGATTCGCTTGAAAAGAATGACGAACTGGAGATCACACATACACACCTAAACGATCAAACAGTTGCAGGTATACAACGAAAAGACAGTGCTGTATTTTCGGTCCAATATCACCCTGAAGCAAGTCCTGGGCCACACGATTCGAGATACCTATTTGATCAATTTATCCAATCTTTAAATGCGTAGATTTAAACTACGCCAATCAATTTAATCATCTAAATCACAAGACTATGAGTATTATTGTTGACATCTT
>JAYPSS010000009.1:0-18641 GCA_038133115.1 Flavobacteriaceae bacterium
GAGTAGTCATTGAAAAATCCGATGAGTTCTCCGCTTAATTTACCACTAGCAAAACGAGATCCGATCTCGTAGTTAATGCTTTTCTCTGCCTTTTCGCCAGGAGCATTTCCTGGAGGAGAGAATCCTTTATGCACTCCACCGAAAACCGATAGGTTTTGGGCAAAACTATAGTTGAATCCGATTCCGGGGATAAATACATCGATTTGATTTTCTCTTACGCTAGCATCTTTAAGTCGATTTGCATCGGTTTTACCCCAATCTTCTCTTTGAAGATCAATACTCTCATATCGAATACCCGGAGTTATTGTAAGACCTCCCATTTTGTATTTATAAAGTGCGTATGCAGCGAATGAATTGGCACTTGAAATACGATTACCTTCTGCACCACGAACTCCCTCAGAGGTCATAGCCATATTACCTCCTTGAATGCTGTATCCATCCTCCCACTGAAAGCGATCCTCGGCGTCATAGTGAACTCGAGCACCCACTTCGATATCGTGAAAAGCTCCACGATCACCATACCAATGGTAATCGATTTTTGTTTGAATTCCACGTGAATAATAGATACGATTGTTAGCCTTTAGAAGTAAGGCGTCGGCATCAGAATCAGTGCTACCATTGATAATATTCATATGATCACTGAACGAGATCGGATCGTTAAGAACAGAGGCTAAACTTTTCTTATCCCCCTCGAATACCACATCATCTAGCTTATACCAGTTGCGAGTCACTTTATTCGAATAGGCGTTGGTCACGACCTTCAAATTGTTTGAAAAATCTAATACATGAGTAAGCATGATTTGACGCTGATCCGCATTCATTTGGTCGAACTGAGAAGCGGCATAACGGGAATAGGGATTTGCTGCAAAATCAGCCTCTGACAGCCCTAAATAGGTTTCATTCGACTGCTCATCATAGAAATGATATTTCAATTCTAACGATTGAGGAGTTTTAGCATCGGCTTTAGAGTTAATTCTTAGTTTACCCATCAGATCATAGATGTCGAAACCAGTGTTGTCGTTTGAACCAAGACGTTTGAAGCCGTCAGAATTCATGTTGAGGTATTCTAAAACGTAACCGACACGTTCAGAAGATTGACCGACAGCGGTATATACTTGACCGGTATTAAAACTCCCTAGACTAGTCTTTAGCTGTGCTAAAAAATCATCAGGAATACCCGTAGATACCAAGTTGATGGCTCCCCCCGTGGTAAAGGGCCCATATTGAACTTGGCTACTACCTTTTAGGATCTCAACCGCTTGCATCCGGGCTACGGATGGAAAGTAGTAGGCCGCAGGAGAACTATACGGTGCAGGTGCAATAAGCACTCCGTCTTCCATTAAGGTGATCTTTGAGCTTCGTTGAGGTGAAGTACCTCTTAGCGATATATTCGGACGAAGGCCAAAACCATCCTCCTCATAGAAATTTACCCCAGGTACCGTTCTTAAAGCACGATTAATATCCATGTACCCCATCTTCCCCAATTCTTCAGTGCCCAAATAATAAGATGCCCCTGTACGATTTTGAGCGACATATTTGTTACCTAAAATGGTGTTAGCTCGAATGATTACCTCATCAAGTTGTTGAATAGAGTCTAGCGAAGAATTACTAGAATCAGACTGCGCTGCTATCGATCCAACGATTGAAAATACCGACAGTGAAAAGAGGAGATATGGATTCATTTATTTAGAATAATTAAAAATAGTGTGATTTCAGATTGCAAAATTAAAAACCAAAAACACATTTTACAAGCTTATTTAGAATAATTTTAAATAATAATCGACTCCTTTATTTTTCCTAATTTTCAGCCATGAAGAAACAGTTTGAGACAGAGGCAATTCGCGGACAAATGGAACGCTCTCAATACCTAGAGCACTCAGCTCCTATTTATATGACTTCGAGCTTCGTATTTGAAGATTCTGAAGATATGAGAGCCTCATTTGCCGAAGAAAAGAATCGCAATATTTATAGCCGATACTCGAATCCAAATACCTCTGAGCTTATTCAGAAAGTGGCTACCATGGAGGGGGTTAAAGATGGAGTTGCATTCGCATCGGGTATGAGTGCGATTTATACCACCTTCGCTGCACTGTTATCTTCGGGCGATCACATTCTATCATGCAGAGCAGTTTTCGGCTCTACCCATACCCTGTACACACAATTCTTTCCAAAATGGAATATTGAGCATAGCTACTTTGATCCAGGAGATTTTGAGACCCTAGAAGCAGAACTAAAGCCCAATACCAAAATTCTATATGTAGAATCCCCAACCAACCCAGGGGTTACCGTACTCGATCTTGAAAGGCTTGGTGATTTTGCCAAAAAAAATAATTTACTTTTCATCGTAGACAACTGCTTTGCCACCCCCTATATTCAACAGCCGGCTAAACTAGGGGCGCATTTGGTGATTCATTCAAGCACCAAACTAATAGATGGTCAAGGACGAGTTCTCGGAGGTATCACCGTCGGATCTCATGAGCTCATCGACCGTATCTACCGATTTGCACGAATTACAGGTACTGCACTTTCTCCATTTAACGCCTGGGTACTTTCGAAGAGTTTAGAAACCCTTGCTGTACGGGTGGAGGCACATAGCAAAAATGCACTTACACTAGCTGAAAAGTTGGAGCATCATCCAAATATTAATTGGGTGCGCTATCCGTTTTTAACATCGCATCCCCAACACGAAATCGCCAAGAAGCAAATGAAGTTAGGGGGGTCAATCATCGCCTTCGAAGTGAAAGGAGGGGTCGCTGCCGGAAAACGTTTCATAGACAACATCAAGCTATGCTCTATTTCTGCCAACTTAGGAGATACGCGTAGTATCATCACCCACCCTGCATCGAGTACTCATGCCAAGCTCAGCAGTGAAGAACGATTAGCCGTTGAGATTACTGATGGTATGATTCGTCTATCGGTAGGTCTAGAACACACCGATGACGTTTGGAATGACCTCGTTCAGGCTCTCGAAGCCTAAGGATTTACTTCAGCAGTCTTTACCTTGAAAGTATTCAAGTTTTGGGCTACATAGCCTCCTACTGCTGCCCCTTGAACCACCCCTTGATCGATAGCTCTGCGGTAATGGATACCTCCATAAAGTCGAGAAACAGCCGCTTCTTCAGAGGCATGCATAAACGACTTGTAGGAACGGGTTGGTAACCCATAAGCCTCTTCGGTTGTATCATCAAAGGCAAAGTTGTCGCCATAAATCTTGGTAAGTACAGTCGCTGCCGAACGAGAAATGACCGAGTGACCCGAGGTGTACTCTGGAAATGGTGGAGTCTGTAATTTAGGCAACCACTCTTCATCGAGGTATTGATTAATTAAGGTCTCTGGTCTTACAATCAGGGTATTCCATTTAGTATCCCAGCATGAGATAAATCCATCAAAGAGCGCCACAGTAACGTTTAAGTAGGTATTGATGGTTTCATCAAATGAGTTTTCAGCAATTTGCGTAGCCAGTTTGGTAATACCAATCCAGTGTCCACCAGGGGTGATTTTCTTGGTAGCAAACATAGCGTGTCCCTTGTGATGAGAGACATAAGGGTTACAATCCCAGAATGCGGCGATCTGTGCCTCTTCATTTTCATTATTATCCTCAGTCACCTTTCGACCTAATTCATAAACCTCTAAGAGCTCGGCATAGAAAGGGCTATCGGGATTCATATCTACAAGTAGCGGAGGTGCCGGATCAAACATTGCCGCATCAGGAATCACCATCGGTCTGATTCGGTTCCAGTGCGGCTCAATTCCTTCCATATAATCGGGAGGAGTGGGTTTCCAAAACTGATCTCCTTCTTGAATCGTATACTTAGGAAAAGTTCTGGTCTGCTTATAAAAATCCGTATCAGCCCAAGCAAGAATATGCGCAGCTACCGCCTCTCCATAGGCGATCGATGCATCAAATTCGCGACTCGGCATTCCTAATTCATCTAGTTCTTCATACAAGGATTCTCTATACTCATCGATGCGATTTTCTGAGAAAATCAATTGCTTTCCAACAACCAAAAATGCATGAATAGCCGCTAGCTGCGGATTCACTCCCTCAGCTAATTCAGGGATATCGGTGAATTCTTTTAGCTGGCCCGCTAACGATTCATATTTCTCTGGGTAGGCCTTCTGCATCACCGAATAAGCCGCAACGGTCGGATACACATAAACCCTCGAAGCTACCACCGGCGAAAAGATATCATAAACGATAACATCCGTCAGTTTTTGCATGGTGTCGTTAAACAAATCAGCATCAGATAATCGATCTACATAACGAGTATCCTTTTCACAACTAATTAAGGATAAGCTAACTACCAATAAAGTAGTCCATGCTCCTAACCACTTATAAATTCTATTCATACGTCAAAAATACACAGTTTGTTTAATTATTCTCCTTAATAATAAGGGCCGGTCCATTGTTTTGAACCACAATCAGTTCCTTTTCAGAAATACGATCGATAAAACGTCCTTCGGTACCTTTAGGGAGGTCTAGTGATCGATGAGATTGAAACTGGGCTCCATCAAAGTCACTTAATACCCCTCCAGGATTCGAAAGACTTGGGCCTAATTCAGTAATATAGCCGCTGTAGTTTCCTGTGTAATATACCTTACCCTCTTCAACATAGAAATCTTCAATCGTTGAAAGTTGAGCTTCAGTGGGCAGGGCAATTCCTTCAAATGTTCCGGTCTCGCTTTGAATAAAAGCCATCGAGCGCATCTCAACCACCGCCTTGGTTTGGAAAATTTCGGTTCTTTCTGTGAGTGCAACGATGTCTTGAGCATTCGCAAACTCACTATACTTTAAAAACTTCTTCTTGAGATAAGGTAAACTACTCACTAACTTATCCTTTGAGGCAAAAGGTACTGGCTCATCAAAGAAGCTATAAAACACAATCGGGTCTAGTGACCCATTTCCATCAAAATCATCTAGATAGGCTACAACCGGTTTTTCAAGCGAGGGTTTAAACTTATGGTTAGTACCTGCGTTACCGGAAAGTATATCTAGTTTTCCATCACCATTGATGTCGGTAACTTCGACGGTATTCCAAAAACCAGCAGTCTGATTTAGACCGAAAGCCGTGGTTTGATTCGTAAAACTACCTGCTCCATCGTTGATTAAAACTGTCACCGGCATAAAATCACCAACGACAACGATATCTAATTGACCATCTCCATTGAGGTCTGCAAATTGGCTATCTGTTACCATTCCCAGGGGGGCTTGGGCTACTGCCTCGAAGTACGAATTGCTCTCGGGGGCACTAGCTACAATTGCGCTTGTTGGCGAAAGTCCGTATCCGCCAGGTAGCGATCGATTGCCGATAAAAAGATCCTTATAACCATCTCCATTAAAGTCTGCGGCAGAGATGCTTCCTCCGTTCGACTGTGGCAGATTCGCCGGGAATCGAACAAAATCTCCCTTACCGTCGTTGATATAGAGACGATCCATCAAAGTAGCCTCCCCATCATAGGTTTCGTTACCTCCGCTCATGATGTAGAGATCCAAATCGCCATCGACATCAAAATCAAAGGCTACTGCATCGATATCTTCGAAATTATAATCTTGTTCAAAGACCTCAACTTTGGCCTTTTGGTAAGTATTTGAAGTCGTTCCTAAATAGAGTTCAGCAGCTTGCATTTTAGAGCCTCCGAAGAACAAGTCATCGATTTCATCCCCATTAAAGTCTGCTCGGGTATAGGCAGGCCCCTCTGTCGATAATTTTTCAAGCATTAATGGCTCGCGTTCATAATCGAGATAAGCGTTTTCTTTATGAACATAGTCAAATGGGGTTGTCGAAAAGCTAGCGTCTTCTACGGGGCTCTCAAATGATTGATCTAAGGGCTCTCCTGATGCAAGTACATGATGAGTGTCTGCTGCAAGACTGGTGTAAACCTCAGCCTGACCATCTGGGTAATACACTTCTAAACGGTCAATAGCCGTCTCGCTCTTAAGACCCAAATGAATACGGGTCGAAGAGGCCGAAGCATACCCCCTAGTTCGAAGCACTTCTTTATATATTTTAGTACCCTCGTGCTCGATAATCACCTTGGCATTTAATGCATTTCGAGGCAGTGTGAACTGAACAAAGTGGCTGTCACTGGTGGTATTTCTTAAAATATGCGCAGGCTCTTGAATAGTATTAATCACCAAATCCAAATCACCATCATTGTCTAGATCGGCAACGGCTGCACCATTACTGTACGAAGGATTAAACTGCGAAGAAGGATCTAGTCGTTCAAAATTTAAATCTCCACGGTTCAAAAACAGCTCATTTTCAATTTTTAACATCGGCATCTGCTCGATGAGTTGCTGCTCTAATTCAGCTTCGCTTGACGCAAAATCATCAAAGGCGGCATTACTCTGAAAGTTGATAAAATCGAGATCATTCGGACGCTTATAAATACCATTCGAAATAAAAATGTCCGTATTCGAATCATTATCAAAATCTTCGAGAAGCACCGTCCAACTCCAATCGGTAGCAAAGGTACCTGTCGCCAGTGCAACTTCTTTGTAAGCACCTTCGGTCGCTAGCTGAAAATGGTTGCGTGCAAGCTGCTCGTGATAACCAAAGTCGCGTTTGATTTGAGCTACTTTATCACTGTCTTCCCCTCCCGATTTCATAAAGACATCAGCACGGTTGGGCATCATATCGAGGGTAAATAGATCGGGACGCAAGTCGCTATTCATATCAGCAACATCTACTCCCATAGTAAATCGGGTACTTGAATGAAGTAACGACTGTGATTGCTCTGTAAAGGTCTTATCCCCGTTATTTAAGTAGATGTAATCATTTTCGTGAAAGTCGTTTCCGACATAAATATCAATAAATCCATCTCCGTTGAGATCTGCCGTAGCTAGTGCTAAGCCATAACCTAGTGCGCTACTATAGATGCCTGCTTCTTCAGTTACCTCTTCAAAAGCAAGTACCCCAGTATCCGATAGTTTATTCTCATAAAGACGATCCCCTGAAAGTTCGTCCCGCTCCTGACGACGATCGATTTTTCCATAATTTCGAGGCGTGTGAATGGTATGATTTAGAAGATATACATCTAAATCACCATCGTTATCGTAGTCGAAAAAGCTCGCTTGAGTACCGAAACCTTTAAAATCTAATCCGACCTCAGCTGAAACCTCTTTAAAACTCGAATCACCGTTATTCAAGTATAGACGGTTTTTTCCTGAGAGGGTTTTATAATCACCAACCGCAGAGACATAAATGTCTTCGTACCCATCGAGGTTGATGTCGGCAATGGTTACACCTGTTGACCAAGTGCTATCCTGAATAATACCAGCAGACTCGGTGATATCTTCAAACTTAAAATCTCCATTATTTAAATAAAGACGATCACTAACCTCATTACCGGCGAAGAACAGATCTTCGAGCCCATCATTATTGATATCTGCAATACCTACTCCTCCTCCATTATAATAGTAGAGGTACTCGATAATGTTCATGTCTGGGTCAGACGACAGATCGTTACTGAAATCAACCCCTGTACTGCCCGCTGTCAACTGTTCAAAAAGTCTATCAGCTGTTGAATTATCAGATTCACTCGACTGGCAAGCGACTAGTAAAAGGGCGATCCCTAGATATAAATTAATTCTTTGCATAATTGAATAAAGCTAGGGTGTCTGAATTTCGACCGACAACAATCTTGTTGTCAAGGGTTAGAATCGAACGAATCTCACCACCCAATTTAAATCCACGGCCTCCCTGTGGAATACTGAAGTGACCCTTACCATCATTCTCTAGATACACCCCTTGAAGCGCGTCATAACGACCGATTTCAGGTTTTGTCTTGTATAAATTACCCCCGGCAAGCGCATCGATATCTCCATCACCGTCAAAATCTCCTATCGCAAGTGCGTAAATCGGGGCAAATTGCGCTTTTAATGGCAGCGGGTGATACCCATAAGTACCATCCGGTTGACTTAGAAAGACAGCACTCGACAAGTTGGTCACTTCTCGAACCACACTTGCTTCTAGTTGCTCTTTGGTAAACATCTGTTCTACAGAAGCGTCCTTAAAGGAAGCATAATCGGGGAATTTCTTCTTAAGCGGCTTCATTTGATCAATGAGATTATGCCTTAGATCATACGGATAGTACTTACCATCTTCACGCATAAAACTTAAAACCGGATCAATTTGCTCGTTCTGGTCAAAGTCATTTAAATACAAGCGAATTGGAGCCTTTTCACTAGCCTCAAATCGTGAATTCAAACCGTGATTACCCACTAGGAAGTCTACAACCCCATCACCATTAAAATCGGCAGTTTCGATTGCTTGCCACCAGCCTTTGTAAGCAGTCAGTTCTAGATTCGCATCAACGAGTTGACCTTCTTGATTCTTAAATACTCGGATACCCATGTATTCACCCACCACAACCAGGTCTAAGTCTCCATCTGATTCGAGATCAATCATCGCTGCAGAAGTAATCAGACCAACCTCATTTAAAGAGGCTGACCAAGAGGCGGTCTCATCGGTAAACTGTCCAGAACCGTCGTTAATTAAAATATGCCCTGATCCAGGTAAGCCATAGGCATCTGCTAACGCACGCTCACCAACGAATAGATCTAGATCACCATCGTGGTCAATATCTCCTGAAACCACGGTACCGGTATTGAAGAAATTAGTCGCCGTGGGTAAAGTCGCTTCGCTTTTTGAAAACTTCCCCTTACCATCATTGAGATAAAGAACATCGGCCAAATAAGGAATGAATTTAGAGAATTCTACTCCCCCGTTACCCGCATATAGATCTAAATCGCCATCACCATCGGCATCAAAAAGGTGAGGAGCAACAAGTTCAGAGGGGTTCTCCCCTTCTAAACTAAAATCAGCAACTGCCTTTAATTGCCCTTTTTCAAGCTGATAAAGACTTGAGGTAAGATCCTTTGCCCCTGGTATTAGAATTTCGGTCACCCCATCTTGATTAAGGTCTCCCGCAACCATTCTTGGGCCTGGAGTACTCAACATATGTGGCCAAAGTCGATTTCTATTAAAATCGATAAATAAATTTTCTTGATGAACCGGAGCATCAGTAACGCTCATGCGATCAAATAAGTTATCAATAGTTGTATCGGCATCCGTTTCGTTGGGGCCTCCTTCTAGTTCTGGTTGAAGGATTTCTAAACGAGTATTTATCTGAACATCGCTTAATTGAGTAGTGGTACCATTGGGCCATTCTACACGAACTTCTGCAGGGATAGAAAGTGCTAAACCTTGATGCAACACCAAATCCATGCTCGATTGAAAGCCACGGATGGGTTGGTGGTGTAAGTAATAGGTTTGATCGCCCTGACTCACCCAGACACGGGCTCCAATGGCCTGAGTATTTTGGCCCGACCCCTTCAATTTGAATTGGAGGTAGTTGTTGTTAGGGTTTCGCTCACTATGGTTTTCATAGACGAAAAGCGGCATGTTTACGTTGTTCACCACAAGGTCTAAATCGCCATCGTTATCTAGGTCACCATAGGCAGATCCGTTCGAAAAACTTGGAGTACAAAGCCCGGTTTGTTCATCGTTGAAGAACTGCAGATTACCTTGATTGATGTAAGCGTGATTTTTTACAGGTCTTGACGGAATGATATCTACAAGCTTCGCATAGTCTACCTCGTCTCCTGAAACAATACTGCTTAAGACTTCTTCGCTTGAAACGTATTGAAGATAATCTTGATCGGTGAGATCCCGATAAATGCCGTTAGCGATAAAAAGATCTCGAAGGCCATCGTTGTTCATGTCAAAAAACAGAGCTCCCCAACTCCAGTCTGAGGCCTCAACTCCGGCTAAACGTCCGATCTCGCTGAATGTTCCGTCGGCATTATTCAGCTGTAAGGTGTTACGAGTGAATTGGTGAAAATAGTCGTTATCGACATTGTACTTGTACTTGTCCCAGTTTTCGAAAGTAGTCACTGATTTTAGGCGCTCGTACTCTGAGGGGAGCATCTCGGTTACAAAAATATCCGCTGCACCGTCGTTGTCGATATCTGCCATATCTGCACCCATTGAGGCACCACTGATTGAACCGATGGATTCGGTTAGTTTTTCGCTGAATGTACCGTCTTGATTGTTGATGTAGAGATAATCGCGCTCGAAGAAGTCGTTAGATACGTAGATATCCTCCCATCCGTCATTGTTCACATCTCCGACGGTTACACCGAGTCCAAATCCAATCACGGAGCCGTAAATACCAGCCTTTTCACTCACATCAACGAAAACTCCGTCTCGGTTCTCTAAAAGCTTATCACCACCCAATTCATCTCGTTTCGGACGCTCATTTCTTCTCAAATCAAAACTCCCAATCGCCTGATAAGAGTTATTCAAGAGGTAAACATCTAGATCGCCATCTTTGTCATAGTCAAAGAAACTTGCATGAGTAGAATACCCGGGGTCTGCGAGCCCATAGTCTTCAGCCATTTCCTCAAACTTTCCATCTCCTTTATTGATAAAAAGTTCATTCTGCTTGTTGTCTCCAGCAACATCTCCAGAATTACACACATAAATATCTAATAGGCCATCGGCATTGACATCAGCCATAGTCACCCCCGTTGACCACGCTCTAGAACCACCAACACCGGCTGAATCTGTAATGTTTTCAAAAACAAAACCTCCCTTGTTCAGGTATAGTTTATTCTGATTCTGATTCGATGTTAAATAGATATCAGACCACCCATCGTTATTGATATCTCCAATCGAGACTCCTCCGCCATTATAGAAATTACGGTAGGTATATACATTAAACTCATTGCTAAAACTAAGGGTGTTCTCAAAATTAATCTGAGTCTCCTCGGGAGTCTTTAATTCAAACAGATAATCGCTTTCTGCCTCAGCACAAGAAGCTACCAAAACAGCAAGTGAAAAAAGGTATAGTAGGTTTTTCATGTCTATCGAACTAGGTCGGGGTATTTTTTTCTAAGGTCAGTAATTACCGCCTTAACCTCTTTGTCATCGAGGACGTAGGCTAGAATCTGGCGGTTACCATCTACCTTTACGTAGGTCTCACGGGGTAATCCCTCTCGATCTACTCTTACAAATTCATTACCAGGATACCATAGTTCAAGGGTGTCGAGGGCTTTCGGTAAAAGCTGATCAGCAAATAGTTGTTTATTCCATGGAGCCCAGCCTAAATGATAGAAGCGCATATCAAGGCCGGTCATTATGTTTTCATCATCAAAAATACCGTAGAACAAGTGGTTGATACGCTCCCCTTCATTAACCCCTTCTAACTCATAAGCAACAAAATCATTGTTAGGCCCATGAGAAATCACTCCCTCTAAATTTAACTCCCAACACTTGGTATAGAAAGTCTTACGGGTATCTCCGAGTAATAGACCAAACTTAAGGCTATCTGAATACACCCCATTAGCCATTTCGGTTTTAACTAATCGATCGTAATTACTTTCACGGGTACATGCTCCCAAAAAAAGTAACAACGACCCCATCACAACGACAAAACTAATTCTGGACATAAATACTTTGTATCGATTGATTATTAATTGCAGCTAACAAAATTAAAGAATCTTGAGCGCTATCCGCCTTAATTACACGAAGTTGACGAATTTGCCCTGAAATGTTAAGTGGACGAATTTGCTGGATCAACTCGTTCTCATAATTCAGATCTAACCGCCAACCTGAAGAGGCGTCATAGGCACCGTATTGCGGCTTGAAGCCATACTGATTACCCCCTAAATAAAGCGTAGCTGAAGTATTACTTTGCGGGCCTTTTTCAATGGCGTAAACACTAGAATATTGAGCCTCATTATTCAAAGGAATCGACTGGTAACCCTCTTTAGAACTCAAGAAGATCATACTATCGGTAGTATTTAATTCTAGAACTAGAGAGCTACTTAGTAATTCTTCGGAGAACAAATCACTCATACTCGCATTCGCGTAGTCGGCATAGTACAATAGCTTTTTCTTGAGACCAGGAAGCTGTTTGATGAGTTCATCTTTGTCATGTACCGGATAGTAATCCCCATCTACCTCATACGCATAGATCTGTTCAATACGTCCGTTTCGATCAAAATCGTTCACGTACACCCGCATCTTGGATTTGTAAAACCCATTGCGACCCGCGTTACCAGCCACTATATCGATTACGCCATCACCATTCAAATCAAGAGTAGTAATCGATCGCCACATCCCCGAGGCAAAATGGTGATCCTCAGACTTCATCCATCCCGAAGCAGTGTTGTAGAACACCGTAATCGGCATCCACTCTCCCCCTACGATAAGATCAAGGCGCTCATCCGCATTCATATCGGCAAAAACCGCGGTGGTGACCATGCCTAACTGATTGAAAGAATCAGTTGCACTAGGTGTAAATTGACCGTTTCCGTCATTGATTAAAAGCGAAGAATTTACAGGTAACCCATAGGTTCTAGTATCAAAACGATTGGCTATCCACAAATCTAAATCACCATCACGATCAACATCGGCTGCAGCAACTGCACCACTACTAAATAAAGGTAAGGCAGACTGTTTCGAGTACTGAAATACTCCAGAACCGGTATTTAGGTACAACCGATCCTTTAGATCTGTGCTAATTTGAGAAAAGGCGCGACCCCCAGAAGCCACGTAGAGATCCTGATCTCCATCACCATCGGCATCGAAGAATAATGCCTGAACATCCTCTGAGTTTTTATGGGCTTCGAATGGTTCAGTAATTTTAGAGTATCCAGAAGATGAACTAAGGTATAATTCAGCAGATTGCCCTTTAGCACCTCCCAAGAAAATATCATCAAGACCATCTCCGTTTAAATCAGTGATTGCCATCGCAGGGCCCTCGTTAGAAAAGTATTGAGGAAGCATACGCTCTGCATCAAAGTCAATGTAGCGGTTTTCTTGGTGCTGGTAATTAATTCCTTTTTGAGATAAGTCTTCGGTTAGAAGTTTATCAAGGTCAGCCTTATCGGATGAAACCGGCCTCACTTCTGATGAGTCGTAGTCGATTGTCAGAATTTGATCGATCATCTGAATCTTATGCACAGAACGCATGCGATTTGGCCAAATAACCTCAAGGGAGTCGATATCAGTGCGACTACCTAAACCGAAATGCAATCGATTCGGAACCGAACTTTCAAATCCTCTTGACGGATACTGTTCAGCCATCATAGCACTCCCATCAGAAAGATAGACCTGCACCTTGGCTCCGATAGCAAAACGGTTTTTTTCGGTTCCTTTAAGCTCAACCGCAAGAAAATGATGCCCCAATCGCTCAGAACGATTTTCATATACAAAGGTGTCCGCATCAATATTATTTACGATCAAATCAAGGTCTCCATCATTATCTAAATCCCCATAGGCAGAGCCATTACTAAAGCTTGCCTCATCAAGACCCCATAGTTGGCGAACATTATCAAAGGTAAAATCGCCCTTATTACGATAAACTGCATTGGGAACTGCTGAAGAGGGCATTAAATCAATGAGGGCCGTAACCGCCTCTTCCCCCTGTCGCATCTGTTGGCGTAGTGACTCCTCATTAGCATTATAGGTTAGATAATCGCGATCTAGGAGATCCTTGAAAATTCCATTACTGACATAGATATCACGAAATCCGTCATTATCCATATCAAATAGTAGCGAAGCCCAGCTCCACTCGGTAGCAGCGACTCCCAATTGTCTACCTACCTCATAAAAGCGATCATTTAAATTGCGCTGTAAGACATTGCGAGAATACTGCTTATGATACCCCATCTCGCCTGCTAGTTGAAATTTATCCCAAGACTCAAAGACTTGCTTCGACTTTTGGCGAGCCAGGGTTTCAGGCAGCATCTCTGTAACCATAATATCGGGCCGCAAATCATTGTCTAAATCCGCGGCGTCGGCACCCATAGAACCCATCGATAAGGCGTCGAAATAGCTGTCAGAGGACTCTTTAAAACCGCTACCATTCTGATTGATGTAGAGGTAATCCTTTTCAAAATAATCATTTGAAATAAATAGATCTGGCCAATGGTCGCCATTAAAATCTGAAAGCGTAATTCCTAAACCAAAACCTATGGCCGAAGAATACACTCCCTTCTCAGCGGAAACGGGTACAAAAAATCCATCTCGATTCTCTAGCAACTGATTACCATCTTCAGAGGCAATCTCTCTTTGACCTTCAATTAGGTCGTAAGCACCTACCGATCGGATCGAATTATTCAACAAGTAAATATCCAAATCTTCATCCCCGTCATAATCAAAGAAAGCAGCCTGAACAGAAAGACCCGTAATGTCAAGTCCGTAAGCCGCCGAAGACTCGGTAAAAGTCAAATCACCGTTATTGATAAACAGCTCATTATACCTACGCTCTCCACCGGGCTTACCAGACTTTGCAACGTATAAATCTAAAAATCCATCGTTATTGATATCTACAAAGGTTGAACCTGCACTCCAATTAGACTCACAAGAAACACCCGCCATTTCTGTAATGTCTTCAAATTGAAAGTCACCTTTGTTCAAATAGAGTCTATTCGAAACCAAGTTCCCCGTGAAATAAATATCAACTAAACCGTCATTATTGATATCACCTAATGCAACACCCCCTCCATTAAAGAAGTTACGATAGGTATAGGGGTTAAAATCTTCGGTAAAATAAAGCGTATTCTGAAAATCTATTCCAGTATCAGAACGCTTTAAAAACAAAGGCTCAGAACCCGTACAACCAGTAAATAATAAGGCTATAAGGACAAGCACTCTCATAGGTGAAAAAATCTTCTGGAACAACGAGCAATTTAGCCAAGATTAACGGCTTATAAAAGGAATAGTGCGCGAAAAAAATGGGTCAAAATAAAAAGGGCGGCCCGATGGGCCGCCCTTGTCTTATGAAAATCGATGGTTTAGTAACCAGGATTTTGAGTAAGGTTAGAGTTAGCTGTAAGCTGCTCTGTTGGGATTGGGAAAAGTGTTCTGTAATCTGCAGAAGCACCTTTCTCCCACCAAGTTCCACCCCACTGACCGAAACGAATAAGGTCAGTACGACGAGAAGCTTCTTGGAACATCTCACGACCACGCTCAGCTAAGAATTGATCAGCAGTAATGCTGCTCATAGCTGAAACACCAGCTCTTGCACGGATAGCGTTTACTTCAGGTAAAGCAAGTGACCAGTCACCAGCATCACGAGCAACAGCCTCAGCGTGGATTAGGTGAAGATCACCTAAACGAACGATTGGGTAGTCATTGTTCATGTCTGGACGACCAAACTGCTGGAAGCTGAATTTACCTAAACGGTAACCACCTGTACGAGCAGCATTTGGCTCTAGCTCATTAACTGAAAGTGTATAAACGATCTCTGGAGTTGCTGAATCAGAAGCAAGATCCACAAGTGCGTTTCCACCGTAGTCAAGCTGAGGACCAGCGATGAAGTTCGCTTTCTTACGAGCATCACTATCTTCGTATGAGTTTACAAACTCTTCAAGAGCTACATAACCATTCCATGGCTGAGCCTCGAAGTTCCAAGTATACTGAGAAGCATAGTGAAGAGTCATTTGGTTGAAGTTCATACCACCTGCAGTAGCCTCATCGTACTTAACAGACCAGATAATCTCTGGGTTGTTTTCGTTTGTAGGTGAGAAGATTGCAGCATAACCAGTAAGGTTGTCAGGGTCAGAAGCTACTGACGGACGCTTAGCTAGGTTAGGTACAGAAACTGAAGAATCAGATAAACGGTAAGGACCGTTATCGATCACGTAACCAGCAGCAGCAGCAGCGTCAGCGTAACGAGCAGTACCCGTGTATACTTCAGCGTTTAGGTAAAGTTTAGCTAAGATACCTAAAGCAGCGTGTCTGTTGATTCTGTACTTGTTATCACCGGTACCTAGGCTAGAGTTCTCTAATGCAGCTAAATCAAAGCTAGAACTCATACCTAGAGCTGAAAGTAATTCACCTTCAATCCAGTTGAATACAGCAGTTCTGCTTGACTGAGCGTTAGATCCTGAACCATCAGCGATAACGATGTTACCGTATAAGTCCATTAATCTCCAGTGTAGGTAAGCACGAACAACCTTTGCTTGTGCCATTTGGTCAGCATTTAGTCCTGAATTTGCAATTGCATTGTTAACAGCTGCAATAGAACCGTATTGCTGTGCCCACGTTCCAGTAATAGGACCGTTAGCAGGAGTCCAAGTGTGACGGTGCATATCTAACCAGATACCACCATCATACCAGTCACCACCTTTTTGAGTTACCGCCATCTCATCAGTAGAAACCGACTGAACTGAGAAGTAACCACCGTGGTTAGCAGTACCACCGTTACGAACTGCGTCAAATACCGCAGTAAGAACGTCACTACCACCACCGGCAGCACCGGTAGAGATTCCCTCTACAGAGAAATCTTGTGTAAGATCCCCTACGAGATCCTCTTCAAGATCGGTACATGAGTAGGTTAAACCTACAAGTCCGAAACCTAATAGAAGTTTGTGTAAGTTTTTCATATCAATTTTGTTATTAGAAGTTAATGTTTACACCTAAAGTGAACGAACGTGCTGAATAGTAGCTATTTCTACGATCGATACCAGGAGCAAGTGGGTTACCATCTAAAAGATCGAATAACGCTGGCTCAGGATCAGATCCAGTATAGTTAGTAATCACGAACGCATTCTGTACGTTAAGTGATAAGTTCACGTTATCAGTGATAGGACGTGAAACAGTAAGGTTATCTAACTTGAAGAAGTCAGCTTTCTCAACATATAAAGAAGAGAAGTTTGCGTTCTTAATCGCGTCGTTAGCAAGCTCAGTGTTAATGTAGTTGTAAGATTTCTGAGAACCTACACGTGGCTCATAGAATGCACGGAAAGTGTTCACTAAGCTGTGACCAAATGCACCTCTGAAGAATGCATTAACCGTGTACTTACCAAGAGTAAGTTGGTTAGACCATCCTAATTCTAGATCAGGAATACCACTACCTAATACATCGAAGTCAACGTTTTCGTCAAGTGCGTTGTTTTGACCAACTACTAATTGACCATCACCATTTACATCAACGAAGTTCTGAGAACCGTTTGTAACTGTACCGTCCCAAACTGGACCCCAAATTTGTCCGATTTCTTCACCTACTTTAACACGAGTTACGAAAGTATCATTCTGACCTGGAGCACCTAGGTTACCGAATTTATCAGCATCCTGAACATACTCATCAAGAACAACTTTGTTACGTGAAAGAACAATACCAGTAGTATAGTTATCAGTCACGTCATAGTTAAGAGCTAATTCAACACCATCAGATGATAATTGACCAGCATTTTCGAAACGACGATCGAAACCGTAAACTGCAGCATCTACGATACGGTTGATGATGAAGTCTTTCGAAGTTTGTTGGTAAATATCAAGTGTAGCAGAGAAACGATCCATAGTTAAATCGATACCGAAGTTAAGCTCAGCTTTCTCTTCCCACTTAAGGTTAGGGTTAGCAGCACGAAGAAGACCAGTAGATCCACCAGCAGCACCATTACCACCCCAAGACCATCCACGGATTTCTTGAGAAAGACCATAAGAACCAGGAAGGTTACCAGTTACCCCGTAAGAAGCACGAGCCTTAAGTTGCTGAACACCTTCTAAACCAAGGAAAGAGTTTAAGTCAGCACCTAAACCAACAGCTGGGAAAGTACCCCAACGGTTATCAGCACCAAGCTTAGTTGAACCTTCACGACGAACAGACGCATTCAAGTAGAAGTTGTCAGCGATTGTCATGTTTAAACGAGCGAAGTATGCTTCGATTTCAGTATCAGGATTTCTTGCTGAGTTAGCAGAAATTTGACCTGCGTTTAATAAGTCTTGAGAGTACTCAATTGCATCGATGTAATCGATTTGATCACCAGGGAAATCACCTAGAGAGAAGTATACTTCATTGTAGTTCTCTTTTTGGTAAGAATAACCTCCAGTAACTGCAATGTTCATGTTATCATATGACTTTCTCCAAGTAGCATAAGCCTCATTTAACTGGAAATCGAAGTTGTTCTCATAGAACTGAGCAGAACCCTTACGAACAGGAGAATCAGCACCACCATTCCAAAGAGAAGTAGTTCTGTAGTATAGACGGTTTGCATAGTCAGTAGTCTGAACTGCAGAACGGAAGTAAGCAGTAAGGTTATCATTAACGCTATACGCTAAATCAACACCGTAGTTAAGCTCACGACGCTCACCGTTGTTAATGTTCTGCTTGATAATTGAAACTGGGTTGTAAGAATCGAATAAACCTAGAGTTTCAAAGTATCCACCAAACTGAGCACCGTTGAATGCATAAGGAGCGTTAGCTGCTAATACAGGAGCAGTTGGGTTGTATAATGTAGCATAACGAAGTGCCTCGTTGAAACCATTTTGCTGATCTCTCTGAGTGAACGAAGTGTTGAAGTTAATTTTCAACTTATCGTTAAGCGCACGAGTTGAGAAGTTTAAACGTGTGTTGAACTGCTCAAAACCGTTATTTAAAAGAATACCTTCTGCATCACGAATGTTAGCAGATACACGGTATGAAGTAGAACCATTTCCACCAGCAGCAGAAATATTGTGGATCTGGGTGAATGCATCACGAGTTACCTCATCAATCCAGTCAGTCTTAGACCCTAGATCACGACCACCAGCAGCAACAAACTCTTCTGGGCTCATGTAATCAATCTGGTTAAGAATACCAGAAGTAGAGAATTGACCGTTGTAGCTGATTTGAGTTGCACCAGC
>JAYPSS010000010.1:0-18001 GCA_038133115.1 Flavobacteriaceae bacterium
CCAATCCAAATACAGAAAATAAAGAAGGATCCAACGAGCGAATAATCTCTTTCTCGTGGTTGAAATAGGGTTGGGTTCGTATAGAATTGAATGGCTAGCCCGGTAAACACAAAGAAAACCAGTAACGACCAAAAAGACTTCCAGTCTCGCTTGGCGTGAAAATAGACTCCGATTAACCCTAAAATTAAGGGGAGAAAATAATAGGTGTTACGAGCTTTATTCTCTTTTAAATCTTTAGGTAGATCGTTTTGGTTACCTAAGCGAACGCTATCAATAAATGGTATCCCACTTAACCATTCCCCTTGTGCATTAAAACGACCCTGTTCGTCAGAGGCTCTCCCTGCAAAATTCCACATGAAATATCTCCAATACATGTACCCAAACTGGAAATCGAAGAGATAGGTAAGGTTTTGCGCGATTGTCGGAGGTTTAATTTCAATATAGTCAGAGAAGTTTTTCAAGAAGTCTAGGTATTGTGATGTTTCAATTTCTCCTTGAGCACTTCTCGTTTTAAATTCGTTAACGGCTTTTCTCAGTTCGGTATTACCTACGTATTCGGGTCTGATAGAAAAGTCTAATCGACCGTAAAACTTCATGTAGTTTTCGGCCGAAGATGGGCTCCACATTCTCGGGAGTAGGCCAATGTGATCTGGATTGGGTCCTTGAATAGCTCCCTTGTAGTTATTTACGATTTCATAGCGAGCCAGCTTGTGATTCTTTTCGTATTTCGGTTTTCCGTCCTGATCTGGGCCAGCTGCAGCGAAATAATCCGAGTAGTACGAGCCGTAAAAAGGACTTTCTGGGGCCGGATATTGCTCGCGATTATAATAAGCTAAAAGCGCTCTAGCATCTTCAGGATTATTTTCATTCACTACCGTACCTGCATTAGCTCGTATCGGTAGCATGAGCCAGGTAGAAAGACCTAAAAAGAAAAAGAATACACTATGTGTAAGTAAAGACCAGATGGGGTTGCTTGCTTTATTCGATCGTTTAATGGTATACAGGAACACAATGGTTAAAACAATACCGAGAAAAATACTTCCTGAGTTAAAGGGTAATCCTATACTGTTAACCATGAAGATTTCTACGGCGCCAAACAGCTTCAATATATAGGTAAGTGAAAATTTGAATACCAAGAATAGTAGGGCGACCACACTGACGTGAGCGACGATAAAGTTTTTAACGGTAATTTGATGGTACTTCTTGAAGTAATAGAGTAGACCAATGGATGGAATCCCTAGGAATCCCATGAATTGAATTCCAAAGACCAATCCGACAACGAAACTTATGAGTAATACCCATCGATCCGCCTTTTCGTCTTTGAGTTCATCGGTCCATCGAATTCCTAAATAAAGTAGGAGGGCCATCATTAGACTAGCCATGGCATAAACTTCAGTTTCAACGGCATTAAACCAAAAGCTATCTGAAAAACAAAGCGCTAGCGATCCAATCGTACTTGCCGTCACCAATTTTAATTCATCAGCTGATGTTTCAGAAAGTCTGATGACTCTTCGAATTAATCGGTGAATGATTTGATAGGTAAGTACAATGGTTAACGCGCTAGAAAGCACCGATACCGAGTTAACCATGAGCGCTACCTTTTCTGGGTTACCAAAGGCGAAAAGCGCTGCAAATGCTCCAATGATTTGAAAAAGAGGGGCTCCAGGGGGGTGGCCTACCTGTAATTTTGCAGAGGTTGCAATGTATTCCCCAGCATCCCAAAAACTAACAGTGGGTTCAACCGTAAGCCCATAAGTTAAAAGAGCAACCGTAAATACTAGCCATGCACCTATATTTTGATAGCTCATTTTCTTAATTATTTCCCTCATCGTAAAATTCTTTTCGGAACGAAGACGAAATTACCATTTTTAATTTTTGCTAATTCTAAGAATATTCTAAATTTGCACCCTCGATTGAGTCTTGGCCTATGGTGTAATTGGTAACACAGCTGATTTTGGTTCAGTCGTTCAAGGTTCGAGTCCTTGTAGGCCAACCAGCTTTCTTCAAGCTTAGCTTGAACGTGTAGTAAGAGACATGAAGAGGGGACATTAGTCCCCTCTTTTATTAGGTAGTATGGAATTTAAGGAACAAGTATTAACGCTTCTAAATCAAGCCTTTGAGAAAAGGCCAGATCTTTTTTTGATCGATTTTTCAATGGATGCTAAGAGCCACATTGAGATTATTATCGATGGCGACAAAGGGGTAAGTATTAATGACTGTGTAGAGGTTTCTAGAGCTATCGAGCATCAATTAGATCGTGAAGTTCATGATTTCTCGTTAAGCGTTCAGTCTTCTGGGGCTACTGCGCCACTTAAGTTGGCACGTCAATATCCGCAGCATAAGGGTAGAACGTTGAAAGTGAAGTCTGAGGGTTCTGAATTTAAAGGAAAATTGATCGAGATAACCGATAATGAAATTACCTTAGAATGGAGTGAAAGAGTTCCTAAAGAGGTAGGTAAAGGAAAACAAACGGTGGTACGAAAAGAAACCATTGCTTTTAATATAATTGATCAAGCACAAATTGTGTTAACGTTTTAATCGCTAATTATGGAGAATTTAGCACTTATTGAGTCGTTTTCTGAATTCAAAGACGACAAGTTCATCGACAGAGTAACCCTTATGGCTATTCTTGAAGAAGTGTTCAGAAATGCTTTAAAGAGAAAGTTTGGATCCGATGATAACTTTGACATCATTATCAACCCAGACAAAGGTGACTTAGAGATTTGGAGAAACCGAATCGTAGTTGAGGATGATATGGTTGAGGATGAGAACGAGCAGATTTCATTGTCTGAAGCTCGTAAAATTGAGCCTGACTTTGAGGTAGGTGAGGATGTATCTGAAGAGGTGAAGCTTATCGATCTTGGAAGACGTTCGATCTTGGCACTACGCCAAAACTTGGTTGCTAAGATTCAAGAGCACGATAATACCACCATCTACAAACAATTCAAGGATCTTGAAGGTGAGATTTACACTGCGGAGGTGCACCATATTCGCCATAAAGCGGTCATCTTATTAGATGATGAAGGAAATGAGATCATCTTACCAAAGGATCGTCAAATCCCTTCTGACTTCTTTAGAAAAGGGGATAATGTTCGCGGAATTATCGAAAGCGTTGAGCTCAAAGGAGTAAAGCCTGCAATTATTTTATCTAGAACTTCTCCCAAGTTCCTAGAGCAGCTCTTTCATCAAGAAATTCCTGAAGTTTTCGACGGCTTGATTACCATTAAAAAAGTAGTTCGTATCCCTGGAGAAAAGGCAAAAGTGGCTGTAGATTCTTATGACGATCGTATTGATCCAGTAGGTGCATGTGTGGGAATGAAAGGTTCTCGTATTCACGGTATTGTGAGAGAGCTTGGAAACGAAAATATCGATGTAATTAATTGGACCAATAATAAGCAACTCCTCGTTACACGTGCATTAAGCCCAGCCCGTGTAAGTTCGGTGAAGTTGAATGATGAAGATATGACTGCTCAGGTTTATCTTAAACCTGAAGAAGTTTCTAAAGCAATCGGACGCAGTGGTCATAACATTAGACTAGCTGGTCAACTTACTGGTTATGAAATCGATGTGTTTAGAGAAGGAGTTGAGGAAGATGTAGAGTTAACTGAATTCTCTGATGAAATCGATGCGTGGATCATTCAAGAATTCAAGAAGATTGGTCTGGATACAGCTAGAAGTGTTTTAGAATTAGATATTGAAGATCTTATTAAACGCACCGATCTTGAGGAGGAGACTGTTCAAGAAGTTGTTAAAATACTAAAAGCAGAGTTTGAGGACTAACCTCTTATATTTGTAAACCCGACCCCTAAAAAGGTAATAGCATTATTTATGTCTGAAGAAAAGACCATTAGAATTAATAAAGTACTCCGAGAACTTAATATTTCTCTCGATCGTGCTGTGGAGCATTTGAAAGAGAAGGGGCATGAGATCGAAGCTCGTCCTACTACCAAAATTAGTACTGTGGAGTACCAAGTTTTGCTTGATGAGTTTCAGACAGATATGTCTAAGAAAGTTGCTTCTATCGAAGTAGGGGAAGAAAAGAGAAAAGAAAAAGAAGCGCTACTTCAGCAAATTGAAAAAGAGCAGGAGGAGAAGGCAATCAAAGAAAAAGAGACAACTTTTATTAGAGGGAAAGCCGCGCTTTCTGGCCCTAAAACGGTAGGTAAGATTGATTTAAATCCCAAGGCAGAAGTTGCCGCAGAGCCTGAGAAGGTCGAAGAAAAGGAAAAAGCACCTCTTGTAGAAGAGGTTAAAGAGCCTGCAAAAGAAGAGCAACCAGTTGAGGTAAAAAAAGTTGCAGCGGCTGAAGCACCTAAAAAAGAAGAGGTTCAAGAAGAAAAGCCTGCTGCAGAAGCGGATAATGGACAAATAAAAACCCAATATCAAACCTTGTCAGGGCCTAAGATCGTCGGTGCTAAGATTGATCTCGCTCAGTTTGAAAAGAAAAAGATGCCTGCAGAGTCAAATGCTGATAAGGATCGCAAGCGTAAGCGAAAGAGAATTGTTAGCGATAAGAATGCACCCAAAGGTGGAAATAAAAAAGGCGCAAGAAATCAACCTCAAATTCAACGTGCCGAACCCACTGAAGAAGAGGTTCAAAGACAGGTTCGAGAAACCTTAGAAAAGCTTCAAGGAAAGTCTTCTAAAGGTAAAGGGGCGCGTTATAGAAAAGAAAAGAGAGATCTTCACGAGCAACAAAGAGAGCGTGAGCAAGAACAACAAGAGCTTGAAAGCAAGGTTCTTAAAGTGACAGAGTTTGTTACTGTAAATGAAGTTGCTACCATGATGGATGTGTCTTCAACTCAAGTAATTTCTGCATGTATGTCGTTAGGAATCATGGTTACCATGAATCAGAGATTAGATGCTGAAACTTTAACAATTGTTGCTGATGAGTTCGGCTACCAGGTTGAGTTCATGCAAGCAGAGCTTGAAGAGACCGTAATAGAGGAAATCACAGATAGTGAAGAAGATCTTAAGGCTAGAGCGCCGATTGTTACGGTGATGGGTCACGTAGATCACGGTAAAACTTCGTTACTTGACTATATTAGAAAAGAAAATGTAATCGCTGGTGAGAGTGGTGGAATTACCCAACACATTGGTGCTTACGGTGTGACTCTCGAAAGCGGTCAGAAAATATCGTTTTTAGACACCCCTGGTCACGAAGCCTTTACGGCGATGCGTGCTAGAGGTGCACAGGTTACAGATATTGCGATCATCGTTGTTGCGGCGGATGATGACATCATGCCTCAGACGAAAGAAGCTATTGCCCACGCGCAAGCAGCTGGAGTACCGATGGTATTTGCGATTAATAAAATAGACCGTCCGACCGCTAATCCGGATAAGATTAAAGAAGGCCTTGCTGCCATGAATCTCTTGGTAGAGGACTGGGGAGGTAAAATTCAATCTCATGACATTTCTGCTAAAACAGGTCAGGGGGTGAATGAGCTTCTCGAAAAGGTTCTTTTAGAAGCTGAACTTTTAGAACTCAAGGCTAATCCGAACCGTGAGGCTTCAGGTACAGTGGTTGAGGCTTTCTTAGACAAGGGTAGAGGATACGTGTCTACCGTACTTGTTCAAAATGGAACCCTCCGAATCGGAGATTATGTTCTAGCAGGAACTTCAAGTGGTAAGATACGTGCCATGCAAGATGAGCGTGGTAAAAATATTAAAGAAGCAGGTCCCGCAACACCGATATCCATCTTAGGACTCGATGGAGCTCCTCAGGCTGGTGATCGTTTTAATGTGTTAAAGGATGAGCGGGAAGCGAAACAAATTGCTCAAAAGCGCTCTCAATTACAAAGAGAGCAAAGTGTTCGAGCGCAACGTCAGCTTACCTTAGATGAGATTGGTAGACGTATTGCAGTGGGAGATTTCCAAGAACTTAATATTATCCTTAAAGGTGACGTAGATGGTTCAGTTGAGGCTCTAACTGATTCGTTCCAGAAACTTTCAACTGAGGAAATTCAAGTCAACATCATCCATAAAGGTGTTGGTGCTATTACCGAATCTGATGTGTTACTTGCAAGTGCTTCATCAGCGGTGGTGATCGGATTTAACGTACGCCCTATGGCTAATGCTCGTACAGTAGCTGAGAAGGAAGAAGTCGATATCCGCACCTACTCAATTATCTACGATGCTATTGATGATATCAAGAAGGCAATGGAGGGTATGTTGAGTCCTGAAATGAAAGAAGAAGTTACCGGTACTGCAGAAATTCGTGAAACCTTTAAGATTTCTAAGATTGGAACGATTGCAGGTTGTATGGTTCTTTCAGGAAAAATCTTCAGGAACTCTAAGATTCGTGTAATTCGTGATGGGGTTGTAGTCTTCGATGGTGAACTCGCTTCGCTAAAACGATTCAAGGACGACGTTAAAGAAGTTTCAAAGGGTTACGATTGTGGTCTTCAGGTGAAGAATTACAACGACATCAGAGTCGACGATCAGATTGAAGCTTACCAAGAAGTGGCGGTACAGAAAAAACTTTAATTGTTTTTCCCGGGCTCTAAAATCATGATCCCCCTAAAATAAGGACGAAGCCTCTTTGAGGCTTTTTCTGTTTCTAGACGTGTTCTAAAGTGTTCTAATCGAAGACGATAGGTAGGCGAATTGAAAGAGACTTTTAGTGGGTGTTTTTGGTGAAAGATCGTATCCTCAGCAAATAGAGCATTATAGCGTTCTTTTAATCTCTCCATCTCGGCAAGTGAGCCGAAACCTAATTGAATTTGGTAGTCACCCTTTTCAACTTTCATTAGCCTGAAAATATTACTCAACTGTGAGATGCTGACTTCGCTGGATGGGATAGAGTCTACATCTATTTGTTTTACTTGGGAGTAACCGAACGAAATGGTTAAAAGACTAATAATAAGACAGTTAAAAAGGTTGTTTTTCATTGCTTAATTGCTGTTTGCTCTATTGCCTCTGCAAGGTAATCAATTCCTGTAGGACAAAACCTTTATTTAGAACGATTACAAATTACAAGAACCTCAAACTTAACTTTTTTAATACCCCCTTCAGTATTATTTTTGTGGCAATTTTAGACGATTATGCCGTTCATGAATACGGTAATTTTTGCATAACTAAGTTATATGAAAGAATTCCCTAACCTCCTAAAACAAGCGTTTCTCTCATTAGTGCTTGTTGTTAGTGCTACTTCTCTCTCTTTTGGGCAAGATGGTGGTGACCCAGCAAAGGGTAAGCAATTGTTCAATCAAAATTGTGCTGCTTGTCACGCGCTAAACCGCAAAATGACAGGTCCTGCTTTAGCAAACGTTGAATCTCGACTTGCTGAAGATGAAGGTCTTGATCGTGAATGGTTGTATGCGTGGATTAAAAACAGCTCTGGGGTTATTAATTCTGGAGATGATTACGCCAATCGTATCTACAACGAGTACAATAAAGCGGCAATGACTGCTTTTCCTACTTTATCGAATGAGGATATTGATAATATCTTAGCTTACACGGCCGCTCCACCTCCGGCACCCGTTGTTCCTGCTGCTACGGCTACTGCAGCAGCCTCCTCGTCAGAAGGAAACGGAGCAAACAGTGACTTAGTTCTTGCGGTTCTGTCATTTGTCTTGCTGGTTCTCGTTGCGATGCTTGTTTTAGTTAATCGAACACTTCGTCAAATTGCAGTTGCTAATGGTATTGATGTTGAAAAGGAAAAAGTGCAACGTTTACCACTATGGAAGGTTTTTGCGCAAAATCAATTCCTGGTATTTGTTTCGGTTGTAATTCTCCTTCTAAGCAGCGCCTATTTTGCGTATGCATATATGATGCAAGTAGGTATTGATCAAGGATACGCTCCAGTTCAACCCATCCATTATTCACACAAGATTCACGCTGGAGATAATAAAATTGAATGTACTTACTGCCACAGTTCTGCAAGAGTTTCTAAGCATTCGGGAATTCCTTCGTTAAACGTATGTATGAATTGTCACAAGTCGATCTATGAGTACGCGGGTAATCCTGAAGGTCCTTCAGCTGAAGATCTAGCAAATGGTTACACGAATGAATTCTATACAGGAGAGATTAAGAAGCTATACAAGGCAGTAGGTTGGGATGAAGAAAACCAACGTTATACCGGAGAAAGCTATCCTGTAGAATGGGTTCGTATACACAATCTACCAGACTTCGTTTACTTTAACCACTCTCAGCACTATAGTGTTGCAGGTGTTGAATGTCAAACTTGTCACGGTCCTGTTGAAGAAATGGAAGTAATGTATCAATATGCACCGCTTACAATGGGATGGTGTATTAATTGTCACCGTGAAACTAACGTTCAACTTACTTCGAATCCTTATTACGAAAAGATTCACGAAGAATTGTCTAAAAAATATGGGGTCGATGAGCTAACCGCAGCTCAAATGGGTGGCCTTGAATGTGGTAAGTGCCACTATTAATCTGGAATTCTACAATTTATGGCATCACATAAACAATATTGGAAAAGTGAAGCGGAGCTTACAAACGACCCTGTGGTTGAACAATTAGCTCAAAACGAATTCACCGAAACGTTACCTGTAAATGATTTCTTTGAACAAGAATCGTCATTAAAGGATTCTCAATCTTCACGTAGAGATTTTCTTAAGTTTTTAGGTTTTAGTACTGCAGCTGCAACACTTGCCGCTTGCGAAGGGCCTGTTAAGAAATCAATTCCTTACGTTATTCAACCAGACGAAATCGTACCTGGTGTTGCAAATTATTATGCAACAACGATAGCAGATGGTTATGACTTTGCAAGTGTCTTAGTAAAGACTCGTGAAGGTCGGCCTATTAAGATTGAGAATAATGATCGTGCTACTCTTTTCGGAGGAGCTAATGCTCGTGTTCAAGCATCTGTCTTAAACCTTTACGACAAGAATAGATTACAGGGTCCTGAGGCTTCTGGATCTGCGATTTCTTGGAGCGATTTAGACGCAGCTGTTATTGCAAGATTAGAAAGCGCGAAGAGCACAGGAAAAAAAGTGGTAGTTCTTTCAGGTACTAAGGCCAGCCCTTCGTACTCAAAGGCTATTGAAGCTTTAAAAGCCAAGTATCCGAATGTTGAGTATCATACCTATGATGCTATTTCATCGGCTTCTGCTCTAGATGCTTTTGAACAAGCCTATGGCGAAAGAGCCTTGGCTGACTATAACCTTTTTTCTACAGATATCATCGTATCGTTTGATGCTGATTTCTTGGGTGATTGGCAAGGTGGTGGTTATTCTAAAGGATATGCAAAAAATCGTGTGCCTCATCACGGACACATGTCGCATCATGTACAATTAGAGTCTAACATGACTTTAAGTGGTGCTAATGCTGATAAACGTATACCTCTAACAACGGTAGAGCAAAAGAGAGCGCTTGCCGCATTATACAATGCGCTTAAAGGAGTTTCAGCATCAGAATCAAATACCGTGATCGCTGGTCATGTTAACGCGATGGCTCAAAAACTTAAAGCTGCTGGTTCTAAAGCGGTTGTTCTTTGCGGTATTGATGATAAGGATGCACAATTGATCACGCTAGCTATTAATGAATTGCTGAAAAGCGATGCTTTTGATGTTGCTCAGCCAAAATATGTTCGTTCAGCTTCGGCTTCGGTTATTGAAGATATAATTGCTGCCGCTAATAAAAATGAAGTTGCAGCTATCTTAATCGATAGTGTTAACCCACTATACAGTGCTCCTAATGCAGAAGCTTTTTCTTCTGCCTTAGCGCAAATCGGTTTTTCTGTAACCTCTTCTTTTTCATTAACTGAAACTGCAGCTGCTTCTACTTTTGTTGCATCTGCTTCTCATTTTCTTGAATCATGGGGTGATGTTGAGATGAAGAAAGATCATTATGGAATTACTCAGCCGGTGATTCGAAATCTTTTTGACACTCGTCAATTTGAACAATCATTGCTAGTTTGGGCAGGAGTTTCTGTAACCTATCATGATTTTATTCAAAAGAACTGGAGAAGTACTGTTTTAAACGGTAGTTCATGGAGTCAAGCGGTTCAGGATGGAGTTTTCTACAGCTCTTCTAAAGGCTCTCGTAACTTCAGAATCAGCGAAGGTGATTTACAATTGTCTTCGAATAAACTTTCTTCTTCATCTTCAAATGGTGTTGAATTAGTGCTTTATGCAAAAACCGGAATGGGTGACGGTCAAATGGCTAACAACCCTTGGTTACAAGAATTCCCAGATCCTATTTCAAGAGCATCATGGGATAACTACTTGACCATCTCTAAGGCTGATGCCTTAGCCTACGGTTTTGAAAATATTAATGTCGCTAACGGTGGTCTTGATGGTAGCTATGCTACGCTAAAGGTCGGTGATGTAACTTTAAATAGAGTACCTGTTCTTATTCAACCAGGTCAGGCTAAAGGTACGGTTGGTTTAGCACTAGGTTACGGTCGTAAATCAGGGATTCAAGAAGAAATGCAAACCGGAGTGAATGCTTATTCACTGTACCTTGGTCAATCTAAAGTACAATCGGTTTCCCTAGAAAAGGAACGCGGAATGCACGAATTTGCATGCGTTCAGCTTCATAAAACCTTAATGGGTCGTGGTGATATTATCAAAGAAACTACCCTAGAGGATTTTATTAGCAAGCCTTCAGAAGAATGGAATCCTACTCCAATGGTGTCTTTAGATCACCAAGAAGTCCCAGCAACTTCTGTAGATCTTTGGGAGTCATTTGATCGTACAGTAGGTCATCACTTCAATCTATCGATTGATCTTAATGCATGTACAGGTTGTGGTGCTTGTGTTATTGCATGTCACGCCGAAAATAATGTACCCGTTGTTGGTAAACATGAAATAAGAGTTTCAAGAGATATGCACTGGTTGCGTATTGATAGATATTATTCTTCAGAGGAAACTTTTGTTCAGGATACTGAGAAGAAAGAGAATCTAGATGGTTTATTTGGTGATAACGGTAGTCTAAGTGGATTTGGATCTATGGAAGATCCTTCAGAAAATCCTCAAGTAGCCTTCCAACCAGTAATGTGTCAGCACTGTAATCATGCCCCTTGTGAAACGGTATGCCCTGTTGCTGCTACTTCACATTCGCGTCAAGGTCAGAACCATATGGCATACAACCGTTGTATCGGTACAAGATATTGTGCAAACAACTGTCCTTATAAAGTTCGTCGCTTTAACTGGTTCTTATACAACCAAAATGATGAGTTTGATTTCCACATGAACAATGACCTTGGTCGTATGGTTCTTAACCCAGATGTGAATGTTCGTTCTAGAGGGGTGATGGAAAAATGCTCAATGTGTATTCAACGCACTCAGAAGACTATACTAGATGCAAAAGCTGAAGGACGCTCAATTAAGGATGGTGAATTCCAGACGGCTTGTTCTGCGGCTTGTGACACAGGTGCTTTAGTATTTGGTGATATTAACGACAAAGAAAGTCGTATTGCTAAACTTAAAGAGAGTGAGCGTATGTACCATCTATTAGAACATGTAGGTACCCAGCCTAATGTGTTCTATCATGTCAAAGTAAGAAATACCGAAAAGGCCTAATCATTAATAATACAATCTATTATGGCATCGCATTATGAAGCTCCGATACGTAAACCGCTAGTAACTGGCTCAAAAAGTTACAGCGATGTATCGAATGATATTGCTCGACCTGTTGAGGGAAAGGCAAATAAACAATGGTGGATCGTTTTCTCCATTGCACTTGTAGCCTTTTTATGGGGTTTAGGATCGATTATTTACACCATTGCTACTGGTATTGGTGTTTGGGGTCTTAACAAGACAGTAAACTGGGCTTGGGATATCACCAACTTCGTTTGGTGGGTAGGTATTGGTCACGCGGGAACTCTTATTTCTGCGGTACTTCTTCTATTTAGACAGAAGTGGCGTATGGCAATTAACCGTTCGGCTGAAGCGATGACTATTTTCTCGGTAGTTCAAGCAGGTTTATTTCCAATTATTCACATGGGTAGACCTTGGTTAGCTTTCTGGGTACTGCCAATTCCTAACCAATACGGATCATTATGGGTCAACTTTAATTCACCTCTATTATGGGACGTATTTGCGATTTCAACTTATTTATCGGTTTCTCTTGTATTCTGGTGGACAGGATTACTTCCTGACTTCGCAATGATTAGAGACCGTGCCGTTCGTCCATTCCAAAAGAAAATCTACAGCCTTTTAAGTTTCGGATGGACAGGTAGAGCTAAAGATTGGCAGCGCTTTGAAGAGGTTTCATTAGTACTTGCCGGTCTTGCAACCCCACTAGTATTGTCGGTTCACACGATTGTATCGTTTGACTTCGCTACTTCGGTAATTCCTGGATGGCATACTACCATTTTCCCACCTTACTTCGTGGCAGGTGCGATTTTCTCTGGATTTGCAATGGTAAATACCCTTCTGATCATCATGCGAAAAGTGGTAGGCTTTGAGGACTATATCACACTTCAACATATTGAACTTATGAACATTGTAATCATGATTACCGGTTCAATTGTGGGTTGTGCTTATATCACTGAGCTTTTCATCGCTTGGTATTCGGGAGTAGAGTACGAGCAATATGCGTTCTTAAATCGTGCCACAGGTCCTTACGCTTGGGCTTATTGGTCAATGATGACTTGTAACGTATTCTCTCCACAGTTCATGTGGTTCAAGAAGTTAAGAACGAGTATCATGTTCTCATTCTTTATTTCAATTGTGGTAAACATCGGTATGTGGTTTGAGCGTTTCGTGATTATCGTTACCTCCCTTCACCGTGATTATCTTCCTTCTTCATGGACGATGTTCTCACCGACTTTTGTCGATATTGGAATATTCATTGGAACCATTGGTTTCTTCTTTGTTTTATTCCTTCTTTATTCAAGAACATTCCCAGTAATTGCACAGGCAGAGGTTAAGTCTATCTTGAAGTCTTCTGCAGACAACTACAAGGCACTTCGTGCTGAAGGGAAGCCCTTATATGAAATGCCTCCTAGAGGTAAAGTAACCACTTACGAAGTGGAAGAATCTAACACTAACTCAACCACCGATCACTAATATGGCATCAAAAGTTTTTAGAGCGCTTTATACTGATGACGACATTCTGATGAATGCTGTCAAGCAGGTTCGTGGCCAAAAGTATCATATTGAAGAGGTATACACCCCTTTTCCAGTACACGGGCTAGACAAAGCCTTAGGTCTTGAAGATAGCCGTATTTCTATGGCTGCCTTCCTATACGGAGTACTAGGTTTAACTGTAGCGGTGACCATGATGAATTATATCATGATCGAAGACTGGCCACAGGATATCGGAGGTAAACCAAGTTTTACTTTTTTACAGAATTTACCAGCATTCATTCCGGTGATGTTCGAGATGACCGTTTTCTTTGCTGCTCACCTTATGGTAATTACCTTTTACTTGAGAAGTCGCATGTGGCCTTTCAAGAAAGCTGAAAACCCGAATCCTAGAACCACTAGCGATATCTTCTTGATGGAGGTAGCTGTTAAGTCAGAACAGGAAGAGGCATTAACCGAACTTTTACTTGATACCGGGGCCATTGAGGTTCAGGTTCCTAAAGCTTAATACATGAAGTCAGTTTTATCTAAAATCACGCTCATAGCGCTAGCTTTTACTGCTGTGTCTTGCTTCGATAAGAGCAAGCCTAATTTTCAATATTTCCCTAACATGTATGAGTCAGTGGGTTATGAAACTTACAGTGAAGCATCAATCCTTCCTGAGAATACTGCGGCACTGTTACCTGCAGAAGGAACTGTTCCTAGAGGTTGGTTGCCTTATGAATTTGACAATACTCTTGAAGGTAAAGAGCTTGCTAGAGCAGACAAAAGTCCACTTCTTTCTGAAAATAGAGAAAGTGATCTTGCTAAGGGAAAAGAACTTTACAATGTTTACTGTGCTATTTGTCACGGAACCAAAGGTGATGGTCAAGGTACTCTCGTAAAACGCGAGAAAATTTTAGGGGTACCTACTTATGCAGATGCTGCTCGTAATATTACTATTGGAAGCACCTATCACACCATTTATTACGGTCTTAATTCAATGGGTTCTTATGCAGCTCAGTTAAGCAGTGAAGAAGAGATATGGCAGATTTCTGCTTATGTAATGGAATTAAAAAAGGACCTAACTAAATAAGTAAATTAGTATGTATCAGTTTTCACAACGATTTAAGATAACTACCCTTATACTTATGGGGTTAGGGCTTTTAGGCCTAGGTTATGGTTTTATGAGCGCTCCTTCAACTATCGAGGAGGCTAAAGCTATGATGGCATCTCATGAAGGCGGCCATGGTGAAGAACATGGAAGTGCTGACCATCCGACCTTAGCTGAAGCTCATCATGGTAGTACAGAAGAACATCACGGGTCTAATGCAGAAGGCTCACATTCTGAAGATCATGGTGATTCAATGAATCACGATGCTCATGCGGCGGTTGCTGAAGATCATGGTTCTTCGCATGACCAACATGTTTTAGATCAAATGAAAAACAGACCTTGGTCTGCTTTTTATGTAAGTGCATTATTCTCGTTCCTTATTGCTCTAGGAGTTTTAGCTTTTTACGCTATTAACCGTGCAGCACAAGCGGGTTGGTCTCCATTATTATTTAGAGTTATGGAGGGAATCACTTCGTATCTTATCCCTGGAGGTATCATTCTGTTTGCATTCTTTGTTTTGTCAGGTTTGCATATGAATCACCTTTTCGTCTGGATGGATGCTGATGTGGTAGCTCATGATCAATTAATTCAAAACAAGAGCGGGTATTTAAATACTCCTTTTTTCCTTGTTCGTGCAGCTATTTACATCGGAGGATGGATTGCTTACAGACAATACTCTAGAAAACTTTCTCTAGCAGAGGAGACTGCTTCAGACCATAAGCCGTTTGTTACTAACTTCAAGTTAGCGGCTGGTTTCTTAGCTTTCTTCTTAGTGTCTGAGTCAATGATGTCTTGGGACTGGATTATGAGTGTTGATCCGCACTGGTTTAGTACGCTATTCGGATGGTATGTATTCGCTAGTTTCTTTGTTTCAGGGATTACTGTAATTGCTTTATTTACGCTGTACTTGAAGTCTAAAGGACTTCTTGAGTCAGTGAATAATTCACACATTCACGATCTAGCAAAGTTCATGTTCGGTATTAGTATCTTCTGGACTTACTTATGGTTTAGCCAGTTCATGCTAATCTGGTATGCCGATATCCCTGAGGAGGTAACTTATTATGTGATGCGATTTGAGGCCTACAAGGCTCCTTTTTTAGGCATGTTGGTTCTTAATTTCATTTTCCCACTATTAGTGATTATGAGAAGTGATTACAAGCGTATTCCTTGGTTTGTACAAACCGTTGGTATCGTAATTCTTACGGGTCACTATTTTGATTTTTACAATATGATAATGCCAGGTACTGTTGGAGCACATTGGTCTTTCGGTATCCCTGAATTAGGTGGAATTTTATTCTTTACTGGGTTATTTCTTTACGTTGTGGCTACCGCTCTTACTAAGGTAGCTGTTGAACCTAAAGGAAATGCACTTTTAGAAGAGAGTAAACATTTTCACTATTAATAACGACGTTAGTTAATAAATATGACAACACCATTAATTCTAGCAGTTTTAGTTCTTGTTGCAATTGCAGTTTGGCAATTAGCTAAGATTTTCGAACTATCGCAATTAACAACAGGTAAGAAGTCGGATTCTACTATCGCCGATGATGAGGATAATAAGTACAATGGATATTTACTATTTGCTTTCCTGGTTTTCATCTATGGAATCACCATTTTTAGTTTCTCTAAGTATGGAAAAATGGTTCTGCCGATGCCTGCTTCAGAACACGGGGTCGATTATGATCGTTTGATGTGGATTTCCTTTGCGATTATCTTCATAGTTCAGACCATCACACAGTTTTTACTTCATTATTTCGGATATAAATACCGTGGTGAGAAAGGTAAAAAGGCCCTCTTTTATGCCGACAATGATAAGCTAGAGCTAATCTGGACTATTATTCCGGTTATTACCCTTGCTGCACTTATCCTTTATGGGCTCTATTCATGGACTAATATTATGGATATTAATGATGAAGGAGATCCTTTAGTAGTGGAGCTTTATGCTCAACAGTTCAATTGGACTGCTCGTTATGGAGGTGAGGATAATGTTCTTGGCGATGCCAGTGCACGACTTATTGATATTGATAAAGCTAATATCTTAGGTATTGATGAATCTGATCCAAACGCAGTAGACGATATCATTGTTAAAGAATTGCACTTACCCGTAGGACGTAAGGTTAATTTTTACATGCGTTCTCAGGATGTGCTTCACTCAGCTTACATGCCACATTTTAGAGCACAGATGAACTGTGTTCCGGGTATGGTTACTCAGTTTTCTTTCACTCCTACTATCACAACTGAAGAGATGCGTCTACAGCCTGAAATTATCGATAAGGTGAAGAGAACAAACAAAATTCGCGCTGAACGTGCAGCAGCTGGTGAGGAGAACAGCGACCCTTGGGAATTTGATTATGTTCTTTTATGCAATAAGATTTGTGGTAAGTCTCATTACAACATGCAGATGAAAATTATTGTAGAGTCAGAAGAAGATTTTCAGAAGTGGCTGGACTCTCAAAAAACCTTTGGTGAAACTGTTATCGCAGTTCCCTAAATTTGTAACGAAAAAGAAAATTTAAAAGTTTAAATAAGGTAGTATTATGGCTCACGAGGCAGAACACCATCACAAAGAAACCTTTATCACCAAGTATATTTTTAGCCAGGATCACAAGATGATCGCTAAGCAATACTTGATCACTGGATTAATCATGGGTTTCATTGGAATCGCAATGTCCCTTTTATTCCGTATGCAATTAGCATGGCCAGGAGAAGCTTCTCCTGTTTTTAAAGCGCTTCTAGGTAAGTGGGCGCCTGATGGAGTAATGGACGCTGATATTTATTTAGCGTTAGTAACGATTCACGGCACCATCATGGTATTCTTCGTACTAACCGCTGGTTTAAGTGGTACGTTCTCGAACCTACTTATTCCACTGCAGATCGGAGCTCGAGATATGGCTTCAGGATTTCTGAATATGGTTTCTTACTGGTTATTCTTTATTTCCTGTGCTATCATGTTAGTTTCTTTATTTGCAGAGGCTGGACCTGCCGCTGCAGGTTGGACGGTTTATCCACCACTTTCAGCACTTCCACAAGCTCAGCCGGGCTCAGGTTTAGGGATGACGCTTTGGTTAGTTTCAATGGCTATCTTTATTGCTTCTTCACTCTTAGGATCTTTAAATTACATCGTTACCGTTCTAAATCTTAGAACTAAAGGGATGACCATGACTCGTCTTCCACTTACGATTTGGGCATTCTTTGTAACTGCCATTATTGGGGTTGTTTCTTTCCCAGTACTACTTTCAGCTGCACTTTTACTACTCATGGACCGTAGTTTTGGAACTTCTTTCTTCCTTTCGGATATCTTTATTCAAGGAGAGGTATTGCACTATCAAGGTGGATCGCCAGTACTTTATGAGCACCTTTTCTGGTTCTTAGGTCACCCTGAAGTTTATATTGTATTATTACCTGCCTTAGGTATTACTTCAGAGGTAATGTCTACGAACGCTCGTAAACCGATCTTCGGATACCGTGCGATGATCGCATCTATTTTAGGTATTGCTTTCCTTTCTACGATTGTATGGGGTCACCACATGTTCATTTCAGGAATGAACCCTTTCCTTGGTTCAGTATTTACCTTTACTACGCTTCTTATTGCTATTCCATCAGCAGTTAAGGCATTCAACTATATTACCACTCTTTGGAAGGGTAATCTTCAGTTGAATCCTGGTATGCTATTCTCAATTGGTTTAGTATCTACTTTCATTACGGGTGGTCTTACCGGAATTATCTTAGGTGATAGTACACTTGATATTAATGTTCACGATACTTATTTCGTAGTTGCTCACTTCCACTTAGTGATGGGTATTTCGGCTCTTTATGGTCTATTTGCAGGGGTATACCACTGGTTCCCTAAAATGTTCCAGGGTCGAATGATGAATAAGAATTTAGGTTATATTCATTTTTGGGTAAC
>JAYPSS010000011.1:0-17685 GCA_038133115.1 Flavobacteriaceae bacterium
ATTTAGTCCACACCCTGATGACGATGTGATCTCTATGGGCGGAACACTCGACAGGCTTATTTCTCAAGGTCATGAGGTGCATGTGGCTTATCAAACTTCAGGTAGTATTGCCGTCTCGAACGACGAGGCTAGAAAATTTGTGGAGGTCGCCTATGACTTGTGTGATGGTGCTCCAAACCAAGGCCTTGCAGCAACCAAAAACCTACTATCCGAATTTGAAGGTAATCCACACGAGTCGCTAGAACTTAGGAAAATCAAAAAAATCATACGACAGAAAGAAGCCTTAGGAGCAACCCGATACTTAGGGTTACCGGATTCTCAAGTGCACTTTCTTAACCTTCCCTTTTATGAGGCCGGAGGAATCAAAAAAGCACCAATTACCCAATTTGACATCGATATTCATACTAGCCTAATTAAGTCGATTCGTCCACATCAAGTATTTGCCGCTGGAGACCTTGCAGATCCGCATGGCACTCACAAACTATGCCTTGAAGCCCTCCTTGAAAGTCTAAAATCTCTCAAAAAAGAATCCTTTATGAAAGACTGCTGGCTGTGGCTATACCGAGGGGCTTGGCATGAATATGAACCGTATGAAATCGACATGGCAGTACCGATGAGTCCTGCTCAAGTAAGACGCAAACGCAAAGCGATCTTCTATCATCAAACTCAAAAAGATGGGGTAATGTTTCAAGGAAACGACCCAAGAGAATTTTGGGTGCGCGCCGAAGATCGCAATCGTGAAACAGCTTCAATCTATCGCGCATTAGGTTTATCTGATTATGCTGCCATTGAAGCATTTAAACGTTATTTTTATTGAAAACTAACCTCATGAAATACTCAATAAGTCTCTTTTCATTGCTACTTATTATCTCCTGTGCGACACCTGTTGAGGAGTTGAATACCTCTGTGGTCATCCCTGAAGTCGCGAATGCCAGCGCTGGAGAAAATGAAATTTCACTAGCTAAAGAATGGGTAACGGTAGCTGCAGACATATCCAACCAACTATTAGAAACTCTGGCTTCGCAAGTCACTGAGCTAGGAATAGAAATTTCGAAAAAGGAAGAGGGGTCAGCGAATCTGATTCTAAATTTAGACGCTACACTCGATGTAGAATCTTATCGACTTCAAGTATCTGAAAAGCATATCGAAATCACCGGGGGCTCTGAAGCAGGTGTGTTTTATGCGTGGCAAACCTTAAGACAGCTACTTTACAATCATTTGTGGAGTGAAGAGTCCTGGAAGGCCGTTGATCTTTCTGACACCGCCAAGTACACCTATCGTGGCTATATGCTTGATGTTTCAAGACATTTTTTCAACGTTGAAACCATTAAATCGGTCATTGATCAAATCAGTCTATACAAGATTAATCACATGCATCTTCACCTATCGGACGATCAAGGATGGCGGATAGAAATCAAGAGCTGGCCAGAACTTACCACTACCGGAGGCGCCACCGAAGTAGGCGGAGGTGAAGGAGGCTATTTGACCCAAGAAGATTATAAGGAGATTCAACGTTATGCGCAGGAACGATTCATCACGATCGTTCCAGAAATAGACATTCCGGGACACACCAATGCGGCTCTAGCGAGCTACGCAGAACTCAACTGCGATGGCAAGGCCACTGAGCTTTACACAGGTACCGAAGTAGGTTTTTCGACGTTGTGCGCCGAGAAGGAGGTCACTTACACTTTCTTATCTGACGTATTTACTGAGCTCGCAGAACTGACCGAGGGTCCTTATCTGCACATCGGAGGGGATGAGTCTCATGTAACCTCTGATGAAGATTATGTGAAAATCGTTGACTTTACCCTTGAAAAGGTAATAGCACTAGGGAAAACTCCTATCGGGTGGGATGAAATCGCCAACGCCAATCTCGATGAACGAGGGATATCCCAGTACTGGGCAAGCAGCGAAAACACCAGTCTAGCAGCAAGCAAAAAGGCTTCTGTAATTATTTCCCCAGCAGCCCATGCCTATCTAGACATGCAATACGATTCGCTTACCCCTCTTGGTCTTCACTGGGCAGGATATTTACCGGTAAAAAAATCTTATGATTGGAATCCAGAAACTCTTGTAGAACAGCTCGATCCCGAACAGATTATTGGTATTGAGGCGCCGCTATGGTCAGAAACCTTAGAAAATCTACAAGACATCGAATACATGACGTTTCCTCGCCTCCCCGGGCTAGCAGAAATTGCATGGAGCACCAAAGACCGAAGATCTTGGGAGGCTTATAAGCAAGTTCTTGAAAGACACCTCGAATGGTTCGAGAAAAAGGGAATAAACACCTATAAGTCTCTCGAGCAGTAAAGGCTATTTATCGTAAATCACCAGTTGATCGTTGTTCTGAGAAGCAATGTATCGATGCCTGTTATCCGCCTTTTTGATTCGGATGAGATCACGTGCGTTACCCGTCACATTAAAGTTTGAGTGCTTATTAACTGTCCATTGGTTATCAACCAAATCTAGTTGAAGCCCGTTTAGGGCATCAAGAGGTCCAAAGAAAGGTTCGTTTCCTAAGTCATTTCCAACAACCAAGATAGAAGTCCTGTCTTGGCTTGCTACTTTCTCAAATCCGTAAAGTGGAGCCCACTGCGCCTGATCGGGCAGCTCTTGAGCAACAACATTGGCGTCACCTTTATTTTCGAGGACCACTGAAGAATCATAGTTAATTTCATAAAGTTCGAAGGCATCCAGCTCAGCTGTAATACTTTCCAAAGTAGCTGTGGCAAAGTCGTGATACGATTCGAATCGATTTCTAAAGTAGGGGCTTTGCCCATAAAGATTCCCCCAAAAACTAACTGGATAAGAATCCCAATCACCTTCTAGATTCTTATTAGGAGCGAAGAGGATGGGTTCCTCGAAACCATTTCGATCAAAGTCTTTGACTAGAAGATTTAATGGCTTATCTGTTTCGATATGATAATTGTGATTTTGACCAATGTTTCCAAGAAACAAATCTTGGTCTCCATCATTATCGTAATCGATCAGACTTAATGATCTCCACCATCCGAGCTTATTCTCAAACCCTTGAATCGGCTTAGCTACGAACGACTCGCCATTCTGATTGTGCATCCACTCAATCGATCTAAAAGGACCTCCAATAATTAAATCATCAAAACCATCTGAGTCGAAGTCATAGGCCTCAGCGAAAGCTAACCCTAATTTTTGATTGCCATAATCTAGAAGGCTATCATCAATTTTTTGCCAGCCATCCCCTTCCTGAACCAATAACATAGAAGGGTCTGGATGCGGGTATTCAAAGATTTTCACTTTACCGCTAAGAAAAAGTTCAACCATCCCGTCACCATTCATGTCAATGGGAGTAACATCACTCACCTGGGTATCTAAACGATGACTCTTAGAACGTTCAAAACGATCCCCTTTATTGATCAAGAAGTGTAAAACAGAATAATAGCTATTGGTTTGATACTCGTTGTGTGTCGAAACAACAATAAGATCGATAAGACGATCGTTATTTAAATCGGATAAATTTCCTGTTTCAATGAGTAGGTCTTCAGAGATCAATTCGTTCAAACCATACGTTTCAAAAGAACCATCTGGCTTTTGAATATTCCACTGAACGTCTTCTGTAGTTGAACCAAAAACAATCCAATCGTCTAAGCCGTCTTGGTTGAAGTCTTCTTTTTTTAGTCTTGGTCCCTCTTCAGATATCTTAGCACCTAACAGTCTCTGAACCTGAAAATCTCCCAGTTCAGGTTGTTTATGAGTGTAGGTAGATGCTACCGCTGTGAATGAAGTCTCACTGCTATTCGAGCTAAGCAGAAATTCAGTAGGCTCTATTCGTTCAAGCGCATTCGAATAGTTAACTGACAGGGTGCTATTAGGGGTAACCTCATCGATTTTCTGATACTTTCCGTCAGGCCATAGCACCTCAACAGTGTAAGTCTTCTGTTCTTTTCCTAAACCAAAAAAGAGGCGATCGTCAACGCTAGACATGTATCCTCGAGTATGATAATTGGTTTGTTGCTGAAATGATCCGTCTTGTGAGCGAAGCACAACCTTAGCCCCAATTCCTGTTGGATTGCTTAATGGTCCTTCAAGATCAACGGTTAACGATTGATTTTTCTTATCGCTCTTATTTTCAAAGACAAACGCCTCGTCGTGAATGTTATTTACCACGTAATCTAAGTCACCGTCGTTGTCTAAGTCTACAAAGACAGAACCGTTCGAGAAAGAAGGCAAGCCCAATCCCCAGTCATCGCTTTTATTTTCGAATCGCTGTCCTTCAATGTTTTGATAAGCATAATTTTTTTGTTTGATCACCGGTACCTTGGTTAATAAAACCTCAGCGCTCACAAAATTCTCAACCCCTTGTCTAAAGTTGGTAAAGTCTTTGTCGGTGACATCTCTCGGGAACCCATTAGTGATGAAAAGATCTCGATAACCATCATTATCTGCATCAAAAAAAAGTGGCGACCAGCTCCAATCTGTTTGGTAAACATCGTAGAACATTCCTACTTCAGGAGAAGGTAACCCAGCAGGAGTACCTAGATGCAGCATATTTCTAGAATGCTGAGATTCGTAATCCCATCGCTGATCGAGCAAGGTCTTTTGGTAATTACTAAGGGTAATCGTTGTCTTTTTGCGATAATTAGTCTCTCCGAGCATATCTAAAAAGATAATATCATCGTAGCCGTCGTTATTTATATCAGCAGCATCCACACCCATCGAGAACATACTCTGGTGCTTAAATACCTCGCGAGCTGCCGTTCTAAACGTTCCATCTTGTTGATTGATGTAGACAAGATCATTTGAGATATAGTCATTCGCAATAACAATATCTGGCCAAGTGTCATGATTGACATCACTAATTACAATACCTAAGCCGAAGCCTTCCACCAAAATTCCAGCCTCTTTGGTAACATCTGAAAAGCTTCCGTCTCCGTTATTCTTAAAAAGTGCATCATTACTAGGAGCGCTTCCGTCCACTACCTTGTTGCGATAATTCATAGGGATTGACTCAGACTGCTCATTATTGATCACATAGAGATCTAAAAATCCATCTTTGTTGTAATCAAAGAACACTGCTCCCATGCTATTACCATTGTGTTCGAGACCAAAGGCCTCGGTCTGATCTGAAAAAGAAATGTTCCCCTCAGCATCGAGACCTTCGTTGATCCATAGAATGTTGCGACGATTATCCGTATTCATAGCAGTGCAGACATATAGATCTAACCAGCCATCCCCATTAACATCCGCATAAGTAGCACCCGTAGCCCATTGATTAGACATTCTAATTCCAGAAACCTCAGTTTGATCTTCGAATTCTAGGTCTCCTTTATTGATGTAAAAAGCATTGCCTACCTGATTTCCAGTAAAAAATAAATCTCTATAGCCGTCATTTGTAAAATCGGCACTAACCACACCGCCCCCATTAAAAATGTACTCTTCAGTCAGAATATTGAATGACCCGTCTTCAGTAATGGTATTTGAAAAATGTACACCGCTCTGATCAGAGGAGACCCTTTCAAAAAGGTGATCCGAAAAAGAACAAGAGGAGAAAAATATGAGAGTAATAAGGAGGATAAATCGCATTACTTCTATCGGTTTAGTTATCGGTTAGGACAATATAGCACCATTAATTTCAATATCCGAAAATTATGGAATGCGTAAAATTGATATATATATTTTAAGAAAAATTAACATCTTATGCAGAAAATCATTATACTTAATACCAAATTAACTAACTCTTAACCATTATGAACAAAATCAAATTACTTTTGATAGCTCTTTTTGTGGGTTCAACTAGCGCGCTGTTGGCCCAGACGGTTACGGGAACTGTTAGCAGTGCTGACGGTCCTTTACCAGGAGCTACAGTGTTAATTAAGGGGACCGCAATCGGCACATCGACCGACTTTGATGGTAACTTTAGTATTGAGGCTTCAAGTGAAGATGTTCTGGTAATTTCTTTTATCGGATACACCACCAAAGAAGTATTAGTGGGCAACCAGAGCGAGATCAATGTGATGCTCGACTCTTCCAATGTCCTAGATGAGGTAATCGTAGTAGGTTACGGTACGCAAACTAGAGGAGGGGTTACCGGGTCGGTAGCCACAGTTGACATGTCCGAGGCTGTCAAAACTCCGGTAGTTAACGCTGCTGAAACACTACAAGGTCGTGTTACTGGGGTAAACGTTGTGACTAACGCCAACCCAGGTCAAGCACCAAAGATTACCATCCGTGGTTTTGGTACAAGTAATAGTACCAACCCTCTTTACATTATCGATGGGGTACAAACCGATGATCCTTTAGTGCTTAACAACATTAACCCTAACGACATCGAACAGATGAACGTTTTAAAGGATGGAGCTGCCGCAATCTATGGTGCTCGAGCTTCTAACGGGGTTGTTATCATCACTACTAAAGGAGGCGGATATAACATGTCAAAACCTGCTATTTCTGTTGACCTTTACACAGGATATCAGCAATTATCAAATGCTCCTGAGATGCTAAACGCTCAGCAGCACGCAGATATGATTTGGCAGAGTTATATCAATGACGGTATTACACCTTCACACCCACAGTACGGTTCAGGAGCTTCTCCTGTAGTACCATCAAGTATTGTTGGTTACCGTCGTGTAGTTTCTTATAACCCTATTACGTTCTCTGAGCCAGGCGTATTTACTGCAAACGTAAACCCTGGTGGAACCGATTGGATCGATGCTGTTACCCGAGATGCCCAAGTTACCAATGCTGCCTTTTCTATTGCAAACGGTAATGCTACCTCTAAGTATTACTTTGGTTTAAACTTCTTGGACAGAGAAGGTATTATGGACTTCACCGGTTTCAAAAGAGGAAGCATCAAGTTTAACAGCGAAGCAAAATCAGGCAAGTTCACCGTTGGACAACACATCAACGTTTCTTACACGAACACTATGCCAGGTGTCGATGAAGCTATTGAAGGTGCAATGCGTATCACGCCTCTTCTACCTGTAGTTGACAATGATGGAAACTATACCGGGGTAGCTGGACCAGGTTTAAGTAATACTCGTAACCCTGCTGCACAGCTTTATCGAACAAGAAACGACTACTTCAAGCGCTTCAATCTTATTGGAGATATCTATGCTCAAATGGAATTAGCTGACGGACTAACTGCAAAAACAACTTTTGCTGGAGGATTCAACACCTTCGATTCTCGTCAGTTCACCTCTTTAGACCCTGAGCACGGTGAGCCCATTTCAACAAACACCTTAAACGAGCAGAACCAGACATCATATAACTGGAACTGGACAACTACACTGAACCTTGATAAGACCTTTGGATCGCACTCGTTAAATGCCATCGCTGGTATCGAGTGGGTGAAAGAGTCAGGTAAAGGTCACGGAGTATCTCGTCAAGGATACCTATTCGAAGACCCAACGTTCTATTTATTGAGCAATGGTTCGGGAACACCGAACGTAACCTATGCTTACGACGGATTCAGTTCTCTTTATTCTCTTTTCGGAACCGCGAACTACTCTTATGACAGCAAGTACTATGCTACTTTAACTGTTCGTCGTGATGAGTCGTCACGTTTCATGGGAGACAACAAGAGTGATATTTTCCCATCTGCTAGTGTAGGTTGGGACTTAAGCAACGAAGATTTCTTCAACGCTGACGGTCTAATCAACAGAATGAAGATTAAGGCTTCTTGGGGTCAGTTAGGTAACCAAACCTTACCAGCCAACAACCCAACGATTAACATCTCAAGTCTTAGCGAAAGTTTAGCGAACTATTCGTTCAACGATAGCGCTATTTCACAAGGAGCATACTTACAGCAAGTAGGTAACCCTAACCTTCGTTGGGAAACTTCAGAGACCACCAACTTTGGTGTTGATTTAGGCCTATTAGATTATAAACTATCAGTTTCTGCTGAATACTTTAGCATCAAGACTAAAGACCTTATTACAAGAGATAATAGCCTTATCAGCACAACCGCTATCGATGCTGGTGCACCATTAGTTAACCTTGGAGATATCGAAAACACAGGTTTTGATTTCTCGTTAGGATATGCTGATGAAACAGCTACAGGTCTTACCTATGACTTAAGCGTAAATCTATCGCACTACCAAAACAACGTAGTACGTTTGATTGGAGATGCGCCAGTTGCAGGTAGAGGTGATCTTCGTAATGGATCTGTTACTCGTACAGCTGTAGGAGATGAAATGTCATACTTCTTCGGTTTAAAACAAACCGGTCTTGATAGCAACGGTCGTATGACTTTTGAAGATCTAAATGGTGATGGACAAATTACTGCTGACGACCGTCAGAAAATTGGTTCTCCTCATCCAGACTTCACGTATGGTATTAACTTGAACTTAGGATACAAAGGGTTTGACCTTGCTGCATTCTTCAACGGTTCACAAGGAAACGATGCTTACAACTACAATAAGGTATTTACTGACTTTGGTTACTTCTTCTTAGGTAACAGAAGCGCGAGAGTATTAGACGCTTGGACATCAAGCAATACGGATACTATGATTCCTGCTTTATCTAGCTCCTATCCGCTTAATGAATCATCGGCAAACAGCTATTTCGTAGAAGATGCTTCATTCCTAAGACTGAAAAACCTTCAGATCGGATACACACTTCCTGACAGTGCTATTCAAGCTATTGGTGCAGACAGTGTAAGATTCTATGTACAGGGTACTAACCTGTTCACCCTTACGGATTACACAGGATTTGATCCTGAGGTTGTAGCTTACGACAACTTAAGTTTGGGTATTGACAGTAGAGTTTATCCATTTGCTAAGACCATCACTTTAGGTACAAATATTAAATTCTAAAAAAGATTAAAATGAAAACAAGAATTAGCTTTTTATTTGCGCTTCTACTTGTCATCGCATGTAGTAAAGACTTTACGGAGTCGCCTGCAGTCGGTGCATTAAGTGATGACGCTCTAAAGAATGCAACCGGTGTAGACCTAATGCTTACCGGTGCTTACTCGGCACTAAACGCTGTACGTAACGGAGGTTATGGAAACGGATGGGGTCGTGCTGCAGATGACTGGGTTGCTGACGTATTATCTGATGATGCTCACAAAGGGAGTACAGATGATGACCAAGGTGACCTTAAAGAAATTGAATTGTATAACTGGGATCCAGGAAACGGATACTGGGCTGCTCGTTGGGGAGTTCTATTCGCCGGAGCAAACCGAGCAAATGCGGTAATCGCCCTTATCAACTCTATCGAGGGTGGTGACTTCTCAGCGCAACTTGCTGAGGCGCGTTTTCTTCGCGGACACTTTAACTTCCAGCTTCAAAGAATGTGGGGTAATGTACCTTACATTTCTGAGGAGAACTATGCAATGACAGAGTTCAACCAGCCTAATCCAGGACCAATTTGGGACAAGATCGAGGCCGATTTTACCTACGCTAAGACTAACTTACCGGCTAGTCAAGCTGAGCCAGGAAGACCAACGAAATGGACTGCAACTGCCTATTTAGGGAAAGCCCTAATCTATCAATCGAAGTATGCAGCTGCACTTTCTGAATTTGAAGCGGTAATTAATAGTGGTGCTTATGCCCTACTACCTAATTACGTAGATAACTTCAAAGCAAAAGGTGAAAATGGTACGGAGTCTGTATTTGCCATTCAGTTCACCACTGATAGTGGTCAATCATTTAATGCAAACCCTACAGGATCACTAAACTTCCCTAACCCAGGGCCTTTTGGATCTTGTTGTGGATTCTATCAGCCAACTCAAGATTTAGCTAACGCTTTCCAAGTAGATGCTAGTGGATTGCCTTTACTTGATACTTACAACGATCAAGATATCGCGAATGACTATGGAGTTACTTCTGACGAAGCATTTACTCCGCACGCTGGCGCTCTTGATCCTCGTATTGATTACACCGTTGGTCGTAGAGGTATCGATTATAACAACTACGGTGTACACATCGGTAAAGATTGGATACGTGCTAACTTCAGTGATATCTCTGGCCCTTATCTGCCTAAGAAAAATGTATATCACCAAGACGAGGCCTCTATTACCCAGGCAACTGGTGGATGGGGAGAACAGCTATCAGGGCTTAACTATCACATCATTCGCTATGCCGATGTTATCTTAATGGCAGCTGAAGCCGCCGTTGAAACAGGTCAATTAGACAAGGCACTAGACTATGTGAATCAAATTCGTTTAAGAGCTAAGAACTCAGACGTGGTTCTTGACGAAGATGGAAACCCAGCTGCTAACTATTCAGTAGAGCCTTATGCATCATTTGCATCTGCAGACTATGCTAGAAAGGCTGTTCGATTCGAGCGTCGACTTGAATTAGGAATGGAAGGTCAACGTTTATTCGACCTTCGTCGTTGGGGAACACAAGTTGCCACAATGAACGAATACTTCAATAACGAGGCACGTACAATCACTAATATTGCTGAGAAGAAAAATACGGTTCAAGACAAGCACACGCTTCTACCGATTCCACTTCAAGCAATCGATTTAAGTGCCGGAGCACTAACACAAAACCCTGGATACTAGTTTGAGTAAAGTTTTAGCATCCTAACCAAGAGGCACTCTTTAATTAGAGTGCCTTTTTTTATTTTTATAATAAAAAGGCTATGAGACCGATTTTATTCTGTTGTGCACTACTACTTACCACATTTTCGTTTGCTCAGAAACGAATCAGTGGTCAAGTACTTCACACTTATACTAGAGAACCTATCGAAGGAGCGCTAATAGAACTTGAAGGAACGTCTGTGGTAAGAATTGTAACCAATTCAGAGGGAGGCTTCACGATTCCTCTTAGTACTCAAGGAAACAACTTTCAACTTCGAATCGGAGGAATAGGATTCAATCAGACCAGTTATAATTACAATCAGAACGACACTACGGAAAATCTCGTCTATTATCTAGAGCCTAGAGAGATACGCTTAAAAGAGATTAACGTAGAGGGCTATCGCGAACCTCAGCAACTCATTGAAAGAATGCTTAGTAGACGCAAAGAATTCGAGGACAAAAACTCTATTCAAGCACTGGGCTTCTTTCGAGAACGTATTCAAAAACGAGGAAATAACTTGTCCTTGGCCGAAGCAGTTATAAGTATTGTGAAACGTCCAAATACTAGCGACCTTAATGATCTGGTGTTTTTGAATCAGCTTCGAAAAGCAAATAATTATCGATCTATAGATTCAGTCGCCGTAAAATTACAAGGAGGGCCATTCAATATTCTATACACCGATTTAGCCAAATACCCAGAAATTGTATTTGACGAGAATAACCTAGAGTTTTACAAATACACTTATTTGGGCACCCTCGATTACAATGAACAAGAGGTGCTTCAAGTGGCCTTCGAACCAAGGAGTAGCTCTAAAAGCCCTAACTTCTCAGGAGTACTATACCTAAATAAAGCTTCATTTGATTTAGTTCGAGCAGATTTAGATTTAGACGTGTCGAACAGGGAGAGAGCCTCTAGGATCTTCGTCAAAAAGAAACCTGAAGGAATGGATATTTGGCCGACCCAAATGCATTATCAAATCGATTATGCACCAAAGGGCGATCATTGGCTCCTCCAATATGGTAAAATTGACTTAGAGTTTCGGGTCAATTGGAAATCTCGTCTGTTTAGAAGAACCTATCAAATAGAAGCTGAAATGGCTATTACCGATTGGCTAGAAGGTCGCAATAAAGACCTCGTTGAGGAGAAGGCGAGACTTAGACCCAACAAAGTGCTCATTGAATCTCTTGAAGGTTTCTATGATCCACTCTTCTGGCAAAACTATACCATTATTGAGCCCGATTCAGAAATCGAAAAGGTTATTGCCAAAATAGAACGTCAACTAAGACGTTTAAAGTAGGGTTTTTGGGGTTAAAAGGGTCTTTCCTTTTGAGTCGCCGATAGTGTAATTAAATCCAGGATGAATTGCGAATCCTCCTGTTTCCCCATCTTTTCTAAGGGCTACAAATCCGGCTTGAAAATCCTTGACACGATCGCCACCTTTCTTAGCGATTCGACGAACGGCTTCTTCACAAGCCTCTTGAGGATGCATGCCCTGGCGCATAAGTTCGACGATTAAGAAACTTCCGACACTTTTCAAGATCTCCTCTCCCATTCCCGTGGCTGTAGCTCCACCTACTTCATTGTCAATAAACAGTCCTGACCCAATGATTGGTGAATCACCGACACGACCGCGCATCTTGTAAGCTAGACCGCTGGTGGTACATCCGCCTGAAATATTACCCGCATTATCAATAGCCAACATACCAATGGTGTCGTGATTTTCGATATTAATGATCGGCTTATACTGGGCGGTTTCTAACCACTTTTCCCAGGCCGCCTTAGAAGATTCTGTGAGCAAATTGGTCTTTTCAAAACCCTGCTCAAGGGCGAATTGTTGTGCACCTTCACCGGCGAGAATAACATGAGGTGAATTCTCCATTACCTTTCGGGCTACCGAAATTGGGTGTTCAATCTCTTCTAGGAATACTACAGAACCTGCATTACCTAGAGCATCCATGATACAGGCATCAAGGGTAACTCTTCCTTCTCGGTCTGGGAGTCCTCCTTTACCGACAGAGCTATTTGAAATATCCGATTCTTCAACCCTACATCCCGCCTCAATAGCGTCTAAAGCGCTAGCCGATTGGTTTAACTGTTCAAGCGCTGCGTCTACCGCATTAGGCACATTCCATGTGGCAATCACCTTAATGCCACCGCCTTGATACTGTCTTACCGAATTCAATTTTGATTTAGCAAACAAAAGACTTGCCGAGCCCATGGCAGATAGAGAAAAGAAAGTTCTGCGTTTCATATCTATTGATTTAGATCTAAAAGTTACTACATTGAGGCTAATAATAGCTATCCAATGATCGTTGAAATCTGTGTCGATTCTATCGATTCTGCTCTTATCGCTGAAAAATCAGGAGCCAATCGCATTGAACTTTGCTCAGCTTTAGCTCTCGGAGGTATTACTCCTTCATGGGGCTTAATTGAAAAGGCCGTCCAAAAACTGTCTATTGGCATTCATGTCTTGATTCGTCCGAGAGGAGGAGATTTTACCTATTCTGAAAGCGAAATCGATCTGATGGTTGCAGATATAGAAATGGCCAAATCTTTAGGGGTCAGTGGGATTGTTTCTGGTGTATTAAATAGTGATCAAACCCTTGACATCAAAAACACCAAGCGATTAATAAACGCTGGAGTAGGTTTACCCTTTACCTTCCATAGAGCCTTTGATTGGATCTCAAATAAAGAGGAGACTCTTGAACGACTAGATGATCTAGGGGTACAAAGGGTTCTAACATCGGGCGGATACACCAGAGCCATCGAAGCACTAGAGACTTTAACCACCTGGAATAAAGAATATAAGACCACAATTTTACCAGGGGGAGGGATAAATTCGTCCAATTACAAGGCGTTTAAAACTGCCGGATTCGAAGAAATTCACTTGTCTGCAACCAAAATCATCGATAAGGGTGAAATCGAAATTCCTATGAACGCCCCAAAATACCTTGTTGAAAACGGCCACATTTTATGCAACAGCGAAGAAGTTTCGATCATTTGTAAAGGAGGCTAACACACTTAAATTGACACATTCCAATAATTTGGCTTAATTTTATAGCATAACTATACTTAAATCACATGAAAACAATCAAATCATTAATGACTCTTGTAGCGATTCTTGCGCTATCATTTGGGGTACAAGCTCAAGATGCGGATAACCGCTACACCTTCAGCGTAGGTTTCACAGGAGTAGATGCATTTCCAACAAATGCAACAAACGACTACGCGGGAGCCTTATTTCAAGATTTCTTTAAAGTTGGTGACAACTGGAATGTAGCGCCATCGGTAACTTATGTTCAAGGAACTTATTTCCTAGAAAATGGATTCTCTGTTGCTCTAAGAGGTAGCACTGGTTCAATTTCTAAGTTAGGAACTCAGTCGGTTAAAGAAAGCTATGTAGGTGCAGATGTATCTGTTCGTTACAACTTCTTAAGCGACACTAAATTCGATCCATATGTACTAGCTGGTGCTGGTAAATACTGGATGGGAGATTTTTCTTCAGGAACCGTTAACCTGGGAGCTGGATTAAATGTTTGGATTACTGATCACTTAGGTCTTACCTATGACAGTACGTTCAAACACACCCCTGCTTCTTACGGAGTTTCTCACTTCCAGCACGCACTTGGTTTCGTAATCCGATAATCCAACCAGGAATAAAATTAAAAACCCGCCGATGGCGGGTTTTTTTTGTGTCTATTTTTTCTTCGTCATTTGATAGACCTCTTTATAATATTCAGCGATCGGTGGGTAAGGCCCAAACTTATGCTGCTCAAGAGGAAAATCATCTGCGTAAGGCCCATAAGGAGTAGACATTGGCTTTCTTTTACGATCAGGAAAGTCCAAATCTAATTGATCTCTCAAGGGACGGTGGTGGCTATTCATATATCCGGCAACATCATAGGCATCTTCATCACTAAGTACCGCAGACTCATGTGTAATACCAAAAGGCATGTTATACTTGATAAATTGCGCAGCAGTAATCACTCGATGCATTCCAGCTCCATTATTATAAGAGTAATCGCCCCAAAGCGGAGGATACGTATACGAAGCCCCAGAATCTTCTGAACTAGCAAGACCTTGGCCATTCGATTGATGGCAAACCGTGCATTGCTGATTAAAGATGGCTTCACCCTTAGCTAAATCGACGGCTCTATTCGGCAATTCAATAGGCTTTAAACCTGGCGAAACCAAAGAAGCGTCCTCTCCGAAGTAATCATCTAACCAAGATATGTACGCGAGTATCGCTTTCATTTCTTTTCCGTCCTCAGGGAGTGGTATACCGTTCATACTTCGGGTCATACACCCGTTAATACGTTCAGACAAGGTGCCTTCTTTATTCTCTCGACCCCTAAATTGAGGAAATCGATCAGTGACACCTACTAGAGCGATTCCATAAGACTGGGTACCGCCTTGAAGATGGCAACTCGAGCACCTCAAAACATTACCCGTATATCTCATTGACTCATCATCAACGGCCATACCAATAAGCTGATCGGTGTTGGTGATTAATTCATATCCGTACTGTATATCCTGAGATTGATATTCAACAGCATTTTCTAAGGTCATCTTTTCGCTCAAAATGATATCAGGAGATTCTAAATATAAGCTATGCCAATCTTCTCGAGGACCCGAGGCCAAAACCCCAATAAAAATGACAGCAACCATGAGTAACAATACAGTGGTTGTGACAGCAATTAACCGAGAAATTTGCCCTAGAACTTCTTTAAAATCAGGTTGGTTTATACTCATTCGGTATCTAGTTGTGGTTGTTACAAGAAAAGTACACAATAGTATTTAATTCATCATAGATGATTTGCAACCTAGGTAACTCAACAAAATTTGGGTAACTTAAGTGATAGATTAAAGGCTATGAAAACACGCTTAAAATCGTTTCAAAATAAACTAGAGCAGCAACTCCAGAGAGACTTCAAAACCTATTCAGAGTTGCATCAGTACAGCGTGAATAATCTTGCAGAATTCTGGCAATGTCTTGCTGAATTTTTCGAAATAAAATTTTTTGACAAACCACAGAGAATTCTAAAAACAGGAGATCACCTCATTGACACCCGTTGGTTCACTGGAGCAACATTAAGTTACACCTTCGAGGTCTTTAAGCACTTTAAAGCAGATGGGGATGCGATTCATTACTCTGACGAAGAAGGCAATTCCCTTTCGGTGAGTTGGCCCTCACTTCTCGCAAAGGTTCTCCACTATAAAAATATATTCGAGCAATATGGACTTAAGAAAGGAGATCGAGTAGCGGGTTATGTACTTAACCGGCCTGATACCGTTGCTGCCTTTTTAGCCACCAATGCTTTGGGAGCGATTTGGGCCAGCTGTCCACCAGAATTTGGAGATAAGGCTGTTCAAGATCGATTTGAACTCATCGAACCCAAACTACTGGTTGCCCATACGGGCTATACTTTTCGAGGTAAGTATTTTGATCGTTCAGAGGTTCTTAAAAAATTAGAAGAGAAAATCCCTAGTATTGAACATTCGATTACACTCGACCTCGATTTTATAGAAGAGTCCCGCGAATTAGATCAACTAACCTTTGAAAAAGTAGCGTTTGACCACCCGATCTGGATTTTATTTTCTTCAGGTACCACAGGCAAACCTAAAGCTATCACTCATCGCACCGGCGGAATGATTCTTGAGCATTGCAAAGCTCTAGGATTGCATCAAAATGTCCATAGTGGCGACCGTTATTTCTGGTACAGCACAACCGGATGGATGATGTACAATTACAGTTTAGGCTCACTACTTCTCGGTGCAACCTTATGTCTATATCACGGAGATTCATTCTACCCCAATCCTGATCGATTATGGGAATTCGCTCGTGAATTTAAGATCAATCATTTTGGTCACGGATCAGTGTATTACAGCCACTTGTTATCAAAATCCTCGAAGCTTAGTAACCCGACGCATCAACCTCAGCTAAAGAGTATCGGAGCTACAGGATCTGTTTTACACAAAGAGGTTGCAGCCGCATTAAAACAGCGATTCCCAAACACCCATATCATCTCGCTTAGTGGAGGAACAGACGTCTGCTCTGCCTTTCTCGGAGGCCTACCCGGATCAGAATCAAAGCCTGGAGAGCTTCAATGCAAACTCTTAGGTGCCGCTGTCGAAATCTTTGATGAAAAAGGCGAAAGAATAATTAACACCCCTGGGGAGCTTGTGCTAACCGCTCCACTAATTTCTATGCCCCTATATTTTTGGGATGACTCTGAGAATTCTAAATATCTCAGCAGCTATTACGCCGACTACGAGAATGTTTGGAGACATGGAGACTGGGCTGAAGAGACCACTCGAGGCAGTTTCATTATTTATGGCCGATCTGATGCTACCCTCAACAGACACGGAGTACGTATCGGCACTGCAGAAATTGATCAAAGTTTAAAGCAATTAGATGGTGTAGAAGACAGCTTAGTTCTTCACTTAAACCACAAAGGCCAAGACGAACTATTGCTTTTCGTTAAGACTAGTAAGGACTTATCTACTCAGGAAATCAATCGGCATCTCAAAACCAAATTATCGCCAAGACATCAGGCCGATCGAATTTGGCAAGTCGATGACCTACCTTACACTCTAAGCGGTAAAAAGCTAGAAATTCCTATTCGTAAAATTCTCGAGGGCCAATCCCCTGCAGAAGTCGTTTCGTTAGACGCTCTTCGAAATCCTGCCGCGATTCAATTTTTTATTGATCTAAATAATTCGCTCTATGAAAGTAACCACTGATATCTATTTGATAGCTGCCAAGCGAACACCTATAGCAAGTTTTGGATCTAAACTGGCTTCACTTACAGCAACTGATCTGGCCTCAGAAGCCATCAAAGCAACTCTTCAATCGGCTGGTGTTTCAGGACGAGAAGTAGAGGAGACCTTCTTGGGAAATGTTTGCGGGGCAGGTATTGGTCAAGCCCCGGCGCGACAAGCGGCTCTAAAAGCAGGCATTTCTGAGAAATCACCTGCCACCACTATTAACAAGGTTTGTGCTTCAGGTTTAAAATCAATCATACTTGCAACGCAAGCCCTACAATTGAATCAAAGAAAATTGGTGATAGCTGGTGGAGCTGAGAGCATGTCAAACATCCCCTACTATGATCGGGCGGCTCGTTGGGGGGTTAAATTTGGAGATCAAAAACTCATTGACGGCCTTGCCTATGATGGGCTT
>JAYPSS010000012.1:0-16676 GCA_038133115.1 Flavobacteriaceae bacterium
GCAAAACCTTCCGATATCGCACTTTATCTTGAAGATGCGAACGCTATGCTATTCGACACTCCCGTCATTGGGGCAGAAGTATACCGATCAGATGACGCCGGTAAAACCTGGAGTAAAACCCACGACGACTATATTGATGGACTATTCTACAGCTATGGGTATTATTTTGCCCAAGTACGTGTCGATCCCGCCGATGTAAACAACATTTATTTAGCAGGGGTTCCGCTGATTCAATCGAAAGATGGTGGCAAAACCTTTCAATCGATCGACAAAGAAAACGTCCACTCTGATCACCATGCGCTTTGGATCAACCCAAATAGACCCGGTCACCTAATCAATGGTAATGACGGAGGTATTAATATAACCTATGACGATGGAGCAAATTGGACGAAAAACAATAGCCCAAGCGTAGGTCAATTCTACGCCATACAAATCGACCATCAAGAACCTTATAATGTATACGGCGGGCTTCAAGACAATGGGGTTTGGATGGCCCCAAACACAACCTCTGAAAACAGAGACTGGCTAGCCTCTGGACACAACCCTTGGACGATGCTCTTAGGAGGTGACGGAATGCAAGTTGAGGTTCACCGTGAAAACCCTTCTATCGTATTTACCGGGTTTCAATTCGGTAATTACTATCGAATCGAATCAGGCAAGCGCAAGGCAATCACTCCTAAACACGAACTTGGAGAAGCCCCATATCGATTTAACTGGCAAACCCCTATTCTTCTGTCTTCACACCATCCTGATGTACTTTACTTAGGTAGCAACAAGCTCCACCGTTCGTTTGATCTCGGAGAAACCTGGACCACCTTATCTCCAGACCTAACCAAGGGAGGTAGAAAAGGAAATGTTGCCTACGGAACACTAACAACCATTAGCGAATCTCCACTTCAATTCGGGCTGATTTACACGGGAAGCGACGATGGTCAAGTCCACGTCACCAAAGATGGAGGGGCTACTTGGCAGCTCATCTCTAATTCTTTAACCGAAGGGCAATCCGATGATCTTTGGGTAAGTAGAGTTTTTGCTTCAAATCACGAGAAATCTCGGGTGTATGCGTCTCTAAACGGTTGTCGCAATGATGACTTTACGCCTTATCTCTACGTCAGCGAAGACTATGGAACAACTTGGGAGGCCATCGATTCGGGGCTTCCTATGCAGCCCATCAATGTAGTCATTGAAGACCCTCACAATGAAGAGCTTCTTTTCGTAGGTAACGATCACGGGTTATACGCAGGTCTTCATGGGGGAAAACATTGGATCTCTTTTAATCAAGGAATGCCAGCAGTAGCTGTTCATGATCTGAAAATTCAACCAAAATCTAAAGACCTTGTGGTTGGGACTCATGGCAGAAGCATATATAAAGTCAATATTTCAGAATTAGAACAATTAAACCCTTCAATCCTTAATTCGAACGTTCACTTATTCGCTCCAGACAAGATAAGAGCTTCTAGTCGATGGGGAAGAAGTTGGTCTACATTCGGATCTCCGTACACTCCATCAACCTCAATAACATGGTATCAAGATCAGGCAGGCCCTTCCCGTATAACTGTAGAATTAGATGATGCAGTCGCCTTTACAGCGGAAGTTCAAGGAATCAAAGGCTTACAAGAATGGTCTTATTCACTGAATCTCGATAAGGATTTGGTAAAAAGCTTTGAAAAGAAATCGAAAAAGTCACTAAAACCTGCTTCTGATGGAGCCTACTATCTCCCAAAAGGGAACTATACCTTGCGAATTCGTAATGGGAAAGCTGAAAGTAAGCAACCTCTAATCATTGAATAAAAAGTTCTATTTCGCTTAAAAAGAGAGGGTTACGCCCTCTCTTTTGCGTTTATACAAAAACTGAATATTAAGAATTGTTCTAAATATTTAAGTATTTGGCGTTAAAGCATATAGTCATTGTAGAATATCTCATCGGAACGTACCTTTGCATGGTAATTTTTTAAGCGTTAAAACTAGACTCTTTATGTTCAGTTCTTCATTATTACGCAAGGTGGTTATGGCCCTGTCTGGGTTGTTTCTCATCTCGTTTTTAGCCTTACACTTGGCCATCAATCTAGCTTCTATCTTTTCAGAAGAGCTCTACAACACTTGGTCACACTTTATGGGCTACAATCCGGTGGTACAGTTTGTTCTTCAGCCCATCCTGGTTGCAGGTGTAATTCTACACTTTGTTATGGGATTTGTGCTCGAGGCACAAAACCGAAAGGCTCGAGGTCCTGTTGGTTACAAAGTAGGCTCGAAAGGCACCAATAGCAGCTGGTTATCAAGAAACATGTTGTTATCTGGAGGTGTTGTTCTTGCCTTTATTGGTCTTCACATGTACGACTTTTGGTTACACGAGATGATCTACAAGTATGTAGAATCTAATCCGATAGATACTACTCGATATTACGGCTTCACCGTTGAACTGTTTGATCTAACAAGAACAGTTATCTATTCGGTAGCGTTTGTTTTATTGGGAATGCACCTTTATCACGGTTTTGCTTCTTCAATGCAAACCATTGGTTTTGACAACAAATATGGTAAAGCCATTCAAGCCTTTGCAAAGGCATATGCAGTGGTTGTTCCTGCCGGCTTTATCTTCATAGCAGTATATCACTTCTTAAATCCAATACAATAGTATGGCAAAGCTAGAATCAAGAGTTCCTAATGGCCCATTAGCCGAGAAGTGGAGCAAGCATAAAAATGATATTCGCCTGGTCAACCCAGCAAACAAAAGAAATATTGACATCATCGTTGTTGGTACCGGTCTTGCAGGAGCTTCGGCTTCAGCTTCATTAGCCGAACTAGGGTATAATGTAAAGACCTTCTGCTATCAAGATTCTCCAAGACGAGCGCACTCGATTGCAGCACAAGGTGGAGTTAATGCTGCCAAGAACTATCAGGGTGATGGTGACTCTGTTTATCGTTTATTCTACGATACCATTAAAGGGGGGGATTATCGTTCGCGAGAGGCTAACGTTCACCGCCTTGCTGAGGTATCTACCAATATTATTGACCAGTGTGTTGCGCAAGGGGTTCCATTCGCTCGCGAATACGGCGGGCTACTTGATAACCGTTCTTTTGGAGGGGTTCAAGTTTCTAGAACCTTCTACGCAAAAGGACAGACTGGACAGCAACTTTTATTAGGGGCTTATTCAGCAATGAACCGCCAAATACAACGTGGTAAGATCAAATCTTACACGCGTCATGAAATGTTAGATCTTGTTTTGGTTGAAGGAAAAGCTCGCGGAATCATTGCTCGTAATCTCGTTACTGGTGAGTTAGAAAGACATTCTGCTCATGCCGTAGTACTTGCGACTGGTGGATACGGAAACGTTTTCTATCTATCGACCTACTGTATGGGAGCTAACGTAATGGCTGCGTGGAGAGCACACCGAAGAGGAGCTCACTTTGCGAACCCTTGCTTTACACAAATTCACCCAACTTGTATTCCTGTATCTGGTGACCACCAGTCAAAGCTTACTCTGATGTCGGAGTCGCTGAGAAATGATGGGCGTATTTGGGTGCCTAAAAAACTAGAAGATGCAAAAGCTATTCGAGAAGGCAAACTAAAGCCAACTGACTTAGCCGAAGAAGATAGAGATTACTACCTAGAGCGCCGATACCCTGCTTTTGGTAATCTTGTTCCTCGTGACGTAGCTTCTAGAGCTGCAAAAGAGCGTTGCGATGCTGGGTTCGGAGTGAATAAAACCGGAGAGGCTGTTTACCTTGACTTTGATTCTGCAATCATGCGATATGGTCGTGAAAAGGCCAACACTGTGGGGCTAAAAGATGCTGATGACAAGAAGGTAAGAGTGCTAGGCGAGGAAATCGTAGAAGCCAAGTACGGTAACCTTTTCCAGATGTACGAGAAAATTGTAAACGAGAACCCGTATAAGACACCGATGAAGATTTATCCGGCGGTACACTATGCAATGGGAGGGCTTTGGGTAGATTACAACCTAATGACTTCTATCCCTGGTTGCTATGCCGCAGGAGAAGCTAACTTCAGTGATCACGGAGCAAACCGCCTAGGGGCATCTGCGCTAATGCAAGGTCTGGCAGACGGATATTTCGTTCTTCCTTACACGATCGGTGACTATTTAGCAGACGATATTCAGACTGGATCAATCTCAACCGACTTACCTGAATTTGAGGCTGCAGAGAAAGAAGTGAAAGAGCGTCTAGAGAAGTTAATGTCAGGCTCAGGAAAACACTCTGTAGATTATTACCACAAGAAGCTTGGAAAAATCATGTGGAATAAGTGCGGTATGTCTAGAAATGAGCAGGGGCTGAAAGAGGCCATCAAAGAAATCGCTGAGCTTCGTGAAGACTTCTACAAGAACGTACGAATCCCTGGGGAGCTAAACGCGATGAACTCTGAGCTCGAAAAAGCCCACAGGGTTGCCGATTTCTTAGAATTAGGAGAGCTTTTCGCAGTGGATGCTTTAAACCGTAATGAATCTTGCGGAGGTCACTTCAGAGAAGAATACCAGACCGAAGAAGGAGAAGCGCTAAGAGATGATGAAAATTATCGCTATGTAGCTGCTTGGGAATACACTGGGGTTCCTAGTGAGGCAAAACTTCACAAGGAAGAACTAGTCTATGAAAATATTGAATTGAAAACACGATCTTACAAATAAGGCTATGAAAATTCATCTTAACGTTTGGCGTCAGAAAAACGCACAAACCAACGGAAAGTTCGAAACCTACGACCTTGACAATATCAGCGAGGACATGTCGTTCTTAGAAATGTTAGACGTTCTAAACGAAGGTCTAATCAACGACGGTAAAGAGCCTGTAGTGTTCGACCACGACTGTCGCGAAGGTATCTGTGGAACTTGCTCAATGGTTATTAATGGCAAGCCTCACGGGCCACAAAAGCTAACTACCACCTGCCAGCTTCACATGAGAAGCTTTAAAGACGGTGATCACATTACTATCGAACCGTTTAGAGCTGGAGCTTTCCCTGTAATTAAAGATTTAATGGTAGATCGATCTGCCTTTGATCGCATACAGCAAGCCGGAGGTTACATCTCTGTAAATACCTCAGGACGCCCGGTAGATGCAAACGCTATTCCTATCGAAAAAGAAAAGGCAGACGCTTCTTTCAACGCAGCAACATGTATCGGATGTGGAGCTTGTGTTGCGGCCTGTAAAAATGCTTCTGCAATGCTTTTCACCTCTGCTAAAGTTTCTCAATATGCCTTATTACCACAAGGACGTGTTGAAGCCACGACTCGTGTTTTAAACATGGTGAAACAGATGGATCTAGAAGGATTCGGTAACTGTACCAATACCGGTGCTTGTGAAATCGAATGTCCGAAAGGAATCTCTCTTGAGAATATCGCACGTATGAATCGCGAATATCTAAGTGCAAGTATCAAAGGATAAACTCCTTTATATAGCTAAAAAAAAGGCCGCTTTCCAGCGGCCTTTTTTGTTGATTATTAAGCCATTTTAAATGACTCCATGAATTTGGTGGTGTAGTTACCAGCAATATAATCTGGGTGATCCATGAGCTGTCGGTGAAAAGGGATGGTGGTTTTCACCCCCTCAATCACAAACTCGTCTAAGGCTCTTCTCATCTTACTAATCGCCTCTTCTCTAGTCTGAGCGGTAGTGATGAGTTTAGCAATCATTGAATCGTAGTTGGGCGGAATTACATACCCGCTATAAACGTGTGTATCTAAACGAACGCCATGACCTCCAGGCATATGAAGGGTAGTAATCTTTCCTGGAGAAGGTCTGAAGTCGTTATATGGGTCTTCAGCGTTGATACGACACTCAATAGAATGAAGCTTAGGCTCGTAATTCTTGCCAGAAATCGCCACTCCAGCAGCAACAAGAATTTGTTCTCTGATCAGGTCATAATCAATTACCTGCTCTGTTATAGGGTGTTCCACCTGAATACGGGTATTCATCTCCATGAAATAGAAATCTCCGTTCTTGTCAACAAGAAATTCTACGGTTCCTGCTCCTTCGTATCCAATGTATTCAGCCGCTTTAACCGCGGCTGCTCCCATGCGCTTTCTCAGTTTATCCGTCATAAACGGTGACGGCGTCTCTTCAGTAAGCTTTTGGTGACGTCTTTGAACCGAGCAGTCTCTTTCAGACAAGTGACAGGCTCGACCATTCTGGTCTCCCACCACTTGAATCTCGATGTGTCTGGGCTCAAGAATAAGTTTTTCCATGTACATGCCTCCATTTCCAAAAGCGGCCGTGGCTTCTTGAACTGCAGAATTGAAATGCGTTTCCATCTCGTCCTCAGACCAGATTGCACGCATCCCTTTACCTCCACCACCGGCAGTAGCTTTAATCATCACAGGATAACCCATGGCTTTCGCCGTCTTTTTGGCATCAGCTAGATCTTTTAGAAGACCATCAGAACCAGGAATGGTGGGTACTCCTGCCTCTTTCATGGTTTTCTTAGCGGTGGCCTTATCGCCCATTCGGTCGATTTGCTCAGCTGAAGCTCCAATAAACTTGATTCCGTGCTCTGTACAAATCTTCGAGAATTTAGCATTCTCAGACAAAAACCCATAGCCCGGGTGAATAGCATCTGCATTAGTAATTTCAGCTGCGGCAATAATATTAGGAATCTTTAGATAAGATTCTGAACTAGGGGCAGGGCCAATACAAACTGCCTCGTCGGCAAATCGAACATGAAGACTTTCTTCATCAGCCTTCGAGTAAACGGCTACTGTTTTAATGCCCATTTCGCGACAAGTTCGGATGATGCGCAATGCAATCTCTCCGCGATTCGCGATGAGTATTTTTTTAAACATGACGATCTAATTAAGAAGGGTCTACTAAGAAAAGCGGTTGGTCAAATTCAACCGGAGAAGCGTCGTCCACTAAAATCTTAACGATTTTACCTGAAACTTCTGACTCGATATCATTAAAGAGCTTCATTGCTTCAATCACACAAAGAACATCTCCTTCACCAATCGACGAACCTACCTCAACGAAGTTTGGCTTGTCTGGAGACGGTTTGCGGTAGAGCGTTCCAATAATCGGAGACTTAATGGTGATGTACTTGCTTAAGTCTTCTTCCTCTTTGGCAGGAGCAGCAGGGGAAGGAGCGGCAGGTGCGGCTGGTGCTGCAGCAACGGGAGCCATAGCGGCATGAACCGGGATTTGCTGAACAATAGTAGCCTCTGCTTGACCAGCCGACTCTGAGGTCGTCTTAATGGTAATCTTGATGTCTTCGGTCTCGAGTTTCACCTCGCTAGCGCCAGATTTGGCAACGAAGCGAATGAGATTTTGAATTTCTTTAATATCCATTACGTTACTTATTTATTCTTGTTTTGTGTATGCCCATTTTATAAATGCTGCCCCCCAAGTAAACCCTGCGCCAAAAGCAGCAAAAACTAAATTATCTCCCTTTCTTAAGCGCGATTCGTAATCGCACAGTAGAAGTGGAATGGTGGCGGCTGTGGTATTTCCATAGCGGCCAATGTTCATCAATACTTTGTCATCCCCAATACCCATGCGCTGTGCAGTGGCATCAATTATGCGTTTATTCGCTTGATGAGCAATCAAATATCGGACATCTTGATGACTCAGTCCATTTCTTGACATGATTTCTGCAGCCGCATCCGCCATATTGGTGACTGCGAACTTGAAAACAACACGTCCGTCTTGATAAATATAATGTTTCTTTTCGGCTATCGTTTTTTCGGTGGGGGGATACAATGATCCTCCAGCCTGGATGCCTAAATGGTCTTTGCCAATACCGTCACTTCGAAGGTACTCGTCAATAAATCCAAGGTCTTCGCTATTAGGCTCTAAAAGAGCAGCACCGGCACCATCTCCAAACAACACACAGGTGGTTCGGTCGGTGTAGTCAACAATTGACGACATCATATCTGCTCCAACGAGTACCACCTTCTTGTAGCGACCCGATTCGATGTAAGCAGATGCCACCGACATGCCATATAAAAACCCCGAGCAGGCCGCTTGAAGATCAAAAGCAAAGGCGTTTTTCGCGCCAAGGTTTGTGGCTACCTGTGCTGCTGTGGCAACAACAGGCATATCAGGTGTGGCGGTAGCAACCAATAAAAGGTCAATTTCAAGGAGGTCAAGTCCTGACTTCTTCATCAGATCCTTAACGGCCTCTGTAGCCATAAAAGCCGTTGCCTTGCCAGGAATATCTAGAATACGTCGCTCTTTGATACCTGTACGAGTAGTAATCCACTCGTCATTGGTCTCAACCATTTTTTCTAAAGTGGCATTGTCTAAGACCTTTTCTGGAAGGTACTTTCCAATTGCTGTAATTGCAGCCGTTGTTTTTGGCATAAAAGGCAACTTTTGGTTGAGCGAAATTACTGTTTTTTTGAGAAGGGTGAGATTTCGGTGTAGTCCATAAAAAAACTCTCGTGTCTCTAATTACACGAGAGTTCTAGATCTTTATTCGACCGTAATTTACTCTGCCGCTACTTCTTCTGCAGCGTCGATAAGCACCTGTCCACGGTAGTAAAGTTTACCATCGTGCCAGTGAGCGCGGTGCATTAAATGCACCTCTCCGGTAGTTGAATCTTTTGCTAGAGTTGGAGCAACCGCTTTGTAATGTGTACGTCTCTTATCTCTACGCGTTTTCGATATTTTTCTTTTAGGATGTGCCATATCTTCCTTATTTAATAGTCTTTTATTTCAATAAATCTTTTAAAGCGTCCCATCTTGGGTCACTTTCGTTGGTTTCTTCTTTTTCCTCTACTATTTTAGGCTTGAGATCTTCAAGCTTATCAAGCAGTGGTGATTTCAATGATCCGTCTTCAACTCCTGGGTGTATTCGCTTCTGTGGAAGACTAAGCACCGTCATTTCATACAGATATTGTGCAACATTGAACTGATATTCGCCATGAGGTAAAACGAGAAGCTCGTCATCTTCATTGTTGTACTCTTCACCGAACTTGATTACTAGGTCGAGTGTAGGGTTTACCTTCATTTTAAACGGTTCGTTGGTAAGATCGCAATTGACCTCAACAGTTCCGTTTCCCTTTACTGCGAGCTCCATCATTGTGCTGCCCTTAGTAAGGGTCGCCTGAATGTTTATCGCTGCGTTGCAAAACTCATTAAAACCAAAATGTTCAAAGAACGAATCATTAAGTTCATATTCAAACTCATGATTTCCTTGCTTGAGACCTATAAAGGAAATTTCAAAATCCTTTAACTTCATGATTAAATGCTTTATAGAGCCCAAGTTAAGGCCTGCAAATATAGAACTAATTTAGGAATTTCAAAGCGCCTTGTCTAGACGAATTTTTGTCTTCTTTTTTCCTTTCTCTCCTGAACCTTAAGCACATCCGAGCTCATTTCGGCATAATCCTGTCGTGAGCGAAACACGTCTATAGCGGTGAATACGGCTTCCTTGAATGAACTTTCATCAGCAATTCCCTTGCCTGCGATCTCATACGCGGTGCCGTGGTCGGGAGAAGTTCTGACCTTCGAGAGGCCAGCGGTATAGTTGACGCCCTTTCCAAAAGACAGCGTCTTAAAAGGTACCAGGCCTTGGTCGTGATAGGCGGCTAAAACAGCGTCAAACTGGGTGTAGCTGTTAGACCCAAAGAATCCGTCTGCTGCATACGGCCCAAAAACAAGATGACCTTCTTCAAACAATTCAGCAACTGCGGGCTTCATAATCTTTTCGTCTTCTTCACCTATGGTTCCATTGTCTCCGCTGTGGGGATTGATTCCCAAGAGGGCGATTTTGGGTCGTATAATACCGAAATCTTCTCGTAACGACTTCATCATTGTAGCCACTTTCGAGCGGATCAGCTTAGTGGTTATCGCGTCGCTAACTTTTGATACTGCAATGTGGTCGGTGAGGAGGCCTACTCGTAAGCGGTCTGCAACCATAAACATCAATGCTTCAGCCCCGAGTTCTTTTGCCAAATAATCTGTATGACCCGGAAAGCTAAACGTCTCTGACTGTATGTTGCTCTTGTTGATTGGCGCGGTCACCAATGCGTCTATTTGACCTTCTTTGAGCGCTTTGGTTGCCGCCTCTAAAGAGGCTACAGCTAATTTTCCGGCCTCAGGAGTGTTTTGTCCAAAGGCCAAGTCAAATTCTGTATTGAAAGCTTGGTAAACATTAATCTTGCCCGCCTCTATCCGGCTCAAGTCTTTAATTCCATGAAATTTTATGTCCAAATTCAGCTCGCTGATCTGGCTTGACATGGTTTTATTAGAGGCAAAGAAGACCGGGGTGCAATTGCTTAGCATCCGCGAATCAAGAAAGGTTTTAAGGGCTACTTCACAGCCAATACCGTTTAGATCGCCAACAGAAATACCTATTTTTACCGTGTTATTTGCTTTCATAGATGAACTATTGAAGCAACGAAGTTACTGAAATTTATACCGCAGTATGTTTACAGGAATCATAGAAACCTTAGCAAAAGTTGTTGCTATTGAGAGAGAAGGTACTAACCTTCATTTAACCCTTGAGAGTGCTCTAACTAACGAATTAAAGATCGATCAAAGTCTGGCGCATAACGGCGTGTGTTTAACGGTAGTCAAAATCGACGGCTCGAAATATACGGTAACTGCCATCGAAGAGACCTTGTTAAAATCAGCTATCGGGGAGCTTGAGGTGGGGAGTGTTGTAAATCTTGAACGAGCCATGCAATTGGGCGCACGACTTGACGGACACATTGTTCAAGGCCATGTAGACACCACCGCCACCTGTACTGAGGTTATCAATAAAGACGGTAGTTGGATCTTTTCATTCGAATACCCTTCAAACCCAGAACACATCACTATCGAAAAGGGTTCCATAACCGTAGACGGTACCTCGCTAACAGTGGTAAATTCTAAAAACAATAGCTTTAGTGTCGCTATTATTCCTTACACCTATGAGCACACTAGATTCAACAGCTACCAAGTGGGCACAAAAGTGAATCTAGAGTTTGATCTGGTTGGCAAATACATCGCGAAACTACACGCCAGACAGCAATAGAATTATTTCTTGAGAGTTTTTCGAAGTAAGAGGCCTGCAGTTACCGCAACAGCTAAGAGAGTCAGGGCTGACAAGCTCTCGCCATAAAGCGCCTTTCCAACTGCAAATAGTAATCCGTAAACTAGGGCACAGCCCAAAAGCATTGACTTAATCCCTGAGCTCAAATAAGTAGATTGGCTCTTGCCTCCAAACTTTTTCCAGCCTGCGCCTGAAAGATCAAGAGATTTGACAAACCCTTCTAACAATGCTTTGTCCTCAGCCGGAGTTAAAAAGGTGACGGCTAACCAAACGATCGTTGTGAAAAGAACGATAAAAGGATATTGCATATATCCCGGCATAAGGCCTTCTGCTCCAAACAAGACCTCGCCTAGGGGTGTAAATGCTAAGCTGATGGACAGAATCCCTGACACCAACATCGCTGCAATTTCAGACCAAGCATTAATTCGCCACCAGAACCAACGAAGCATGAATAGCAGGCCTGTTCCCGCACCAAACATCAAAATCACATCAAAGAGCTGTTTTGCATTCTGAAGACTAAGTGCCACTACAGCGCTCAAAGCCATAAGCATTAATGTGCTAATCTGTCCGACCACTACTTTTTGACGCTCACTTGCCTCTGGTTTATAGGCTACAAATACATCGTATACCAAATAAGAAGCTCCCCAGTTCAAATGACTAGAAAGCGTAGATACATAAGCCGCTCCTAAAGACGCCAAAACTAAGCCTAATAGTCCTGAAGGCAGAGAAGTCAACATTGCAGAATATGCTAAATCATTTCCAAGCTTATCAGGGGTAACCTCTGGGAAAGCCGCTGCAATCGAGGCAATATCTGGGTATCGAATAAGTGAAGCAAGCGCAACTAAAATCCATGGCCATGGACGAATGGCGTAATGCATAATATTAAAGAAGAACGTCGCCCATACTGCATTAGACTCGTCTTTGGCGGCGAGCATTCGTTGTGCAACGTATCCGCCCCCTCCAGGTTCTGCGCCAGGATACCAACTACTCCACCACTGCACTGCAATAGGAATAATAAAAAGCGTGATGAGCGCCTCGGTGTTAGAAAAGCTGGGTACTAAGTCTAACTTGTCACTGACGTTTGGATGAGAAAAAAGCTGTGTCAACCCTCCAATATCAGGTTCGTTTACCAAAAAGTAAGCAGCGCCAAACGCGCCACTAATCGCCGCGATAAACAACACAAAATCTGTATAGATCACTCCTTTAAAGCCCCCAATAGCGCTAAAAAAGGCTGTGATCAATCCGGCTACTACAACCGTAACCACTGGGTCAAGACCTAACATGACTTGACCGATTTTGATGGCAGCAAGTGTGACCCCCGACATAGCGAGCACATTAAAGAGAAGCCCTAGATATAAGGCTCTAAAACGTCTTAGAAATCGAGCCGGTTTTCCGCCATAACGCAATTGATAAAAACCCATGTCTGTGGTAACGCCGCTCTTACGCCATAATTCAGCAAAGACGAAAACCGTTAAGAGGCCTGTAAGTAGAAAGGCCCACCAAACCCAGTTTCCTGAGACTCCCGATGAGCGCACGATATCAGTAACGAGATTGGGGGTGTCTGTAGAAAAGGTAGTTGCAACCATCGAAAATCCCAATAGCCACCAGGGCATATTACGGCCCGATAAAAAATACTCTGAACTGCTCTTATTGGCTGATTTGGCACTGTAAATTCCGATACCAAGCAGCAGGGCAACAAAGGCCCCAATGATTAAAAAATCAAAGGTTTTAAGTTCCATACATTGTTAGGTTTGGAACCTAATATAGCTAATTTAATTTCCCGATTTACCCTTAGGAGCCAGGAATGCTGTCTACCACTCCTTTTGCTCGGCGTCCCTGATCTCTATTCATCTCTAATCGAAGAGACCCCATCACTGCTTGTATCTGCTCTGGAGATGCATTTTCTGGCATTTCAATATTGATTTTGATTTCTTCTGGGAATCGAACGGCCACACAACTGCTTAGGAATAGTGCGGCTAAAAGAGCAAAGAAAAATGGTTTTATTGGATTGTATTTGTTTTTCAAATTTAACTCACGATTGTGTGAGGTCCTAATAAATCCTGAGTACTGATTGTAAGAACAAAGAATATCTATTACAAGGTACGCTATCAATTCTTTTTGCTACTTTGACCTTTCAAATAAGCAACTATGTCAGCCAATCAAAGTAAACTTTACGCCTGGAGCCTAATTGTTGGGTTAGCCGGTTTTTTATTCGGTTTTGATACCGTGGTTATCTCAGGGGCAGATCAATCCCTGTCTAATTTATGGAGTAGCTACACCTTGGGGGGTGAGTCAAGCGCCTTCCACGGCATTGTGGTCATGTCCTCTGCGCTTTGGGGGACGGTTTTAGGAGCGGCACTTGGGGCTTTTCCGACCGATAGGTTGGGTAGAAAGAAAACCCTGTTCTATATCGGGATTTTCTATTTCGTTTCAGCGCTTGGTTCAGCACTGACCAGTGACCCCTACTTGTTCGCATTGTTTCGTTTTATAGGAGGTATTGGGGTTGGTGTGTCGACCATTGCAGCGCCTGCTTACGTATCAGAAATTGCACCAGCCAAAGAACGCGGAAAATTGGTAGCTCTTTATCAGTTCAATATCGTTTTTGGTATTCTAATAGCCTTTGCTTCTAATTATTTCATTGGTAGTTTAGTCTCAGGAGCAAACGCTTGGCGTTATATGCTCGGCGCAGAAGCATTGCCGGCTCTAGCCTACCTGCTCTTAATTACTAGGGTCCCTAGAAGCCCGCGCTGGCTATTGGGCCGAGGAGAGGTTGATCAGGCCAGGTCAATACTTGCTAGTCTTCACAACGCCTCTGTAAATATTGATGAGGTGATTAGCGATATTGACAAGGCTACAGAGAACGAAACTGCAGAAACGGTCTTTCAGAAAAAGTATCGTAAACAACTGTGGCTGGTAATTGCATTAGCTGCATTCAATCAGTTCTCTGGGATCAATGCCTTTCTGTATTACTCTCCAAGAATTTTTGAAATGGCAGGTTTAGAATCAAGTGCTGCACTTCTTAGCAGCATTGGAGTTGGAGCAGTCAATCTGATCTTTACATTAATAGGGTTAAGTCTTATTGATAAGTCGGGGCGCAAAAAACTAATGATTATTGGTTCTCTCGGATACATACTGTCTCTCGGCCTAGTCACCTACAGCTTTGCCACTGAATGGTTCGGAATGCATGTGACCTATTTCTTTTTCTTATTTATTGCTTCCCACGCGATCGGACAGGGAGCAGTGATCTGGGTGTTCATTTCAGAAATATTCCCGAACAAACAGCGCGCTCAAGGACAGGCGGTAGGAACCTCAACACATTGGGTTCTTGCGGCAATTATTCCGGCACTGGTTCCTCTATTGTTCACTACAATTGGAGCAAGCACGGTATTCGGAATATTTTCCGTGATGATGGTATTACAGCTCGTATGGGTGCTGCTCATCATGCCAGAAACCAAAGGGGTTTCTCTCGAAGAGTTAAGTAAGAGCCTTGGGCAATATCAGAAGACTATAAATAAGTCTTAAGATTCGCTTTAAAGAAGTTTGCGCTGGTCTGTACGCTTTTCATAGAGGTTTCGGCAAAGTTTCCGCCTTGCTCAATATAAAACCACTCTAATCCAGATCGAATTGGGTCGGGTAAAATCTTCGTATAATCAATACTTCCATTGCCTAATTCGGTATAGTCCATAGACACCTTGTGCATGTCTTTGATGTGCCATAAGGGAATTCGTCCCGGCGCCTTTTCTACTAATTCGTCTGCGGTCATCACGCCCGCCCGCATCAGCCAATAAAAATCAACCTCTAGCTTTACCCATTCAGGGTTGGTCTCCTCAATAACCCAAGCCATACCGGTACGGCCGTCGTAAGTATCAAAGTCGAAACCGAAATTGTGATACGCGAAGCCCAGTCCCGCATCGCTAATCTGTTGACCCATCTGATTGAGCCTTTTTACCAAGTGAGCATACCCTTCTGCCGAATGATAAGCTTCAGGTAACATTGGAAAAACAATATAGGGGTCACCCAAGCGAGTAGCGCCCTCAATACAGCTTTCAATGTAAGCCGCTTGGTCTTTTTCACTAGCCTCTAACATCGCTGCCATTCCATAATGACCACTAGTGGTTCGCAGTCCCAGGTCGGATAGTATCGCTTTGAAAGCCTCAGGTTCATAACCATAATAGGTCTTGGCTTCTGCGTCGTAGCCATACGATTCAAAATGCAAATACCCCATCTCCTTCAGTGCCTTTAAGGTGCCGACAGGGTCTTTTTCCATTGCGTCACGAACCGTATACAACTGAAGCCCCATCGCAAATCGGGAGGCCGGAGGAATAGGAGAACACGAAAGAGGTAATGATGCGAGCGCTGCAACAGCAGCAGATTGCTTAAGAAAATCACGACGAAGCATATATTGTTTTTTATATTGGCTTTGAAAAAGGTACGATAAATCGCATGAAACAATCTCCAATAGAAGTATTCAACCGATGGGCAGAAATAGGAAAAGATGAGGGAATGGCAGACGGACATCGTTCAGCCGTACTTCAAATGCTTGAGCTTAGCCTTCCCGAAACACCTTTCTCTTTTCTAGACGCGGGTTGTGGAAACGGTTGGGTCGTTCGGCTTGTTAAAAGCATGGAGGGCTGCCTATTGTCGGAGGGTATCGATGGGTCGGTACGAATGATCCAAAAGGCTAAAGAAATAGACCCGTCAAACAGCTATTATAGAGACGATTTGACCACTTGGTCTCCGAGTAAAACCTACGATGTTATTCATAGCATGGAGGTTTTTTATTATCTAGAAAAACCTGAAGAGTTACTTGCCAAGATTCACGATAAGTGGTTAAACCCTAAGGGGCGATTGGTTATGGGAATCGATTTTTATCAAGAGAATACGGTTTCACACGACTGGCCAGAAAAATGTGGCATTAATCTCATGAAACTCTTCTCTGAACAAGAGTGGGTTCAGATGTTCAAAGCTGCCGGGTTCGAAAAGGTAAGCGCCACTCGGCTCGATGCCAAAGAAGGTTGGGCCGGAACACTCTGTATTATCGGACAAAGATCATGAGTTACGAGCTGCTACGATCGATTCGCCTCTTTTCAATTGCTCCTTGTGTTCCCTTGGGGTTTTATCTCATCGTCTTTTCAAAAAAGGGGGGCAACTCACATCGATTATGGGGCAAGAGATATGTCCTATTAATTACCTTTTCATCTTTAGTGTCTTTATTGTTAGAGGCTCATGTTGGTCCCAAGTGGCTCGGTCATTTCGGGTATATTCATCTACTAAGCGTGTTGACGATTGCAACGGTTCCTTATAGCCTCTGGCAATTAAAACGAGGCCGGCTGATTTCACATCAGCGTTCGATGCAATTTCTTTACTGGACCGGGCTTCTCATTGCCGGAGGGTTTATTAATAAAACACTTTCTACAGGAAATACGAATATGACCCTAGGGGTATATCGAGCGTTTTAATACACCTCAAGGTCGGCAATCGTAATTTCAAGAGGTCCCAGTTTGTGAAAGGTTGAAAACAAAACGTCTTGTTTGCTTACCCAGCTAGACCAGGTGGCTGAAACCCCTTTAATCGGGATGATACTCACCCATAACTCAAAATGTGTGGGTATTAAATTCTCATCAAAATACCACAGGTAAGAATCGCCGGGAGTAACCCCTCCGCTCGTGTGTGTGATCAGTAATGCCTTGCTGCCGTTATCAGT
>JAYPSS010000013.1:0-15056 GCA_038133115.1 Flavobacteriaceae bacterium
TTTCTCCTAAGAAGTCGTTTTCATTGTCATAGATCACTAGGTGCAGCTTACCCGTCACATCTTCAGGTAGGGTGACGGCTATCTCGAGCGGATAATTAACAACCGCCAAAACAGTGGTGAGACATAGAAGGAGGAATTTCATAGGTCTACCAATTTCTATACTTGTCAAACCAAGCTACCACATGCGCTACTTTAGTCATTAGATTCGAAGGACGATTGGCTATGCCATGACTAGCCTCGGGTATCTCAACAAGCACGGTTTCTTTTTTGCGAAGTTTCAGTGCGTGGTAAAGCTGTTTTGCTTCGCTAGGTGGAGTTCTGAGATCTTCCATACCTACCATTACTAGCGTAGGTGTTTCGATGTTACCAACGAGCGAAATGGGTGAAAAATTCCAGTAATTCATCGGGTTTTCCCAGACTTGTCCAGGGTATCTCGTATTGGCATAGCCATAGTAGTTGTCAGCTACTAGTAATTTTGAAATCCAGTTCATGACCGGTTTAACAACAGCGGCAGCTTCGAATCGGTTGTTTTTACCAATCATCCATGCAGACATGATTCCACCTGCGCTTCCGCCAGTTACAAAGAGCCCGTCTTCGTGAGCGATTCCTTTTTCGATAAGGGCGTCAACTCCGTCCATAACATCATTGTAATCTTCGCCGGGGTAGTTATTCAGTAGGAGATTAGCAAATTCTTCTCCGTAGCTGGTGCTGCCTCTAGGGTTGGGATAGAAGACAATGTATCCCGCCGATGCAAACAGTTGCATTTCGATAGAAAAACGATCTCCGTAATTAAGAATAGGACCCCCGTGATTTTCAACCATTACCGGATATTTCTTTGTAGCATCATAGTTAGGCGGATACACCACCCATCCTTGAATGTTTCTACCGTCGATCGATGAGTTGTACCATATCTCCTCAACTTTTCCTAGCGTCTTTTGTTCGAATAAGGCCTTATTCAAATTCGTTAATCGTTTCGTTTTACCCTTTGAAACGATGGCAAGGTCGGCCGGATGGTCTGGTGTAGAGTGAGTAAACGCTAAAGTTCCATTGTTGGATACGCTAAACATTCCTGAGCCGTAAGGACGTCCAAGACTGGTGCCTCCGAGATTCTCGGCTAAGGGAGTGAGTTTTTTGTCTAATGATAGGTGAGCGATTTTTCCATCACCATGATGGTCATAGCTGATGTACACCCCCTGAGATTTAGCATCCCAAGCGATTGCGCTAATATCGATATCGAGATGGTCGCTGATAACTTCAATGTCAGAGCCATCTAGATTCATGATATGTAACTGGGTGTTTTGAAAAGCTTCTCTTTGATCGGTGTATCCGAGATAGGCGATTTTCTTTCCATTGGGAGAAACACTGGCATTACCATCAGGACCATCCCGATGAGTGATTGCAGTGACCTCACCACCACTACTTGAAACGGTATAGATTTCAGAGTTTCTAAAATCGTACTCCCAGTCATCGCTGCGATTTCCAGAGAAAAAGAGTGCATTTCCTTCTGTAGACCAGCTGATGGGTCCTCGGTGATTGTAGCGACCTTCAGTCAACTGTTGTACGGCTCCTCCTGAGGCACTTACCTTGAAAATATGAGTAAATCCTGGAGGCATGTATCCTCTACCATCTGCTTCATGCTTTAATCGATCGGTAATTCTTGGTTTGGCAGCCCATTTAGCCCCTTTGGGCGCGGCGGGTATTTTCGCTACAATAGGCGGAGCCTCTGGAACAAAACTGCTAAAAGCAATTTCCTCACTAGTAGGAGACCACGATAAATTACTAGGACTTTGGCTGAGTTGAGTGATTCGTGCGAGACTTTGCTGAGCAACCCAGTAAATGTAAATTTCAGAGCCTTTCGAACCACTTGCTGTGAAGGCAATTCGATCTCCATTCGGAGACCATCTCGGGCTTGATTCAGACTGATCGAAGGGCGTTAATTTATAATGAGCGCCGGTTTCAATTTCATAAACCCAGAGGTTTCCTGTAGCACGGTCTTCAATGAGATCAAATCCCATTTTTCGATATACGATTTGTTTACCATTGGGAGAAATTTGCACATCATTGGCGTATTGCAGCTGAAAGATATCCATCATTTCGAAGGATTCTTGTGCCGAGACGCACAGCCCGAATGCTGTAAAAACAAGGTATAAAAAGGATCTCATAAGAAGCGTGTTTTAGCTTCTTACAAGTTATCGAATTTCTTGCAGAAAATCGTTAACCCAATGCGACGTCAAGGGTCATCATAATCACGAATCCTATAATGAATCCCATTGAAGCAATGTCGGTGTATTTGTCTCGTTGAGTTTCTGGGATTACCTCTTCAACCACTACAAAAATCATGGCTCCAGCTGCGAACGCTAGGGCATAGGGAAGAATAGGTTCAAAAGTCATAACTGCCCAGGCTCCAACCACTGCGGCAATAGGTTCTACAAGGGCTGAAGACTGGCCGTATAAGAAGCTTTTGAATCGACTTAGTCCATGTCTTCTCAGTGGCATTGCGACAGCAAAACCTTCGGGGAAATTTTGAAGACCAATGCCAAGAGCTAGTGTTACTGCCCCTGCGACGGTAGCTCCTTCAAAACCAGCCGCTACTCCACCAAATAATACCCCAATAGCTAGTCCCTCAGGAATGTTGTGAAGCGTGATTGCAAGAGTAAGAAGGGTGGTCCTTCTCCAGGGAGTTTTAATCCCTTCCTTCTCATCCTCTTTGAAATTGATGTGTATGTGAGGTAATACCTTATCTAAACCAAAGATGAAGGCAGCACCTAATATAAAACCAACAGCGGCGGGAATTACTTTGATAAAGCCTTCGCCTTCGCTCATTTCGATACCTGGTGCGAGCAAACTCCAAAAACTAGCAGCCACCATAACTCCTCCTGTGAACCCTAAAAACCCATCAAGCACTGCTCGGTTCATGGTCTTAAATAGAAAGACGAGTGCTGCACCGGCAGCAGTGACTCCCCAAGTAAAAAGAGTAGCATAGAATGCTGCGCGCACTGGGCTGAGTTGTTCAAAATAAGAGAAGATTGCTTCCATTAAATTTGTTTTGGTATACAAAACTAATAGATTTCGATGAATTGAAACACTATCTTTACTAAAATGAGCTATGATTTTGCGATAATCGGTGCAGGTGCTGCAGGCACCTTGCTAGCTGTGGAGCTAGTTAATCGACCTAGTTTATCGACTAAAAAAGTACTGATTGTCGATCGAGAAGGTGAAGATTACCGTAATCGTACTTGGTGCTTTTGGGCTGAAACGGGTCACTCCTTAGACTTTCTAGTAAAACACAAGTACACTCATATTGCTGTTAGCGATGAGGATGACAAACAGTACGCTTCAATTCACCCCTACACCTATAACCGTATAGAAGGTGCTGATTTTCACGATCACTACAGGCCTATTCTAAAAAACCATCCTCAAATTGATTTTGTTCAGGATGAGGTCGAACACATTGAGAGCATCAAGGATTGGGCCCATATACACTTGTCTTCAGGGGGGTTTAAGTCGGCTAAGATTTGTTTTGACTCTAGGTTTAGTTATGATCGGCTTGCAGGTTCTAGATATCCGGTTTTACAACAGCATTTCATCGGTCTTGAAATTGAAACGAAACAAGAGGTATTCGATGCGAGTAAAGCAGATTTTATGGATTTTAGTGTTCCGCAGCAGGGAAATACCCGTTTCATGTACGTACTTCCCACTTCAGCGACTCGTGCTCTTTTTGAGTATACCTTGTTTTCTCATCAACCTTTAAAAGATTTAGAGTATGAGGAAGCAATACATGAATATCTCACTTTGAAAGAGATTTCAGACTACAAGGTGATTTCTAGAGAAAAGGGGAGTATACCTATGAGTTCGCATCCGCTGTGGCGACCTTTGTCTTCCCGAGTATTACCTATTGGTCTCAATGGCGGATGGGCCAAGCCTTCGACAGGTTTCGCTTTCAATCGAAGCCTGCAAAGAGTAAAGCAAATTGCTGATCATATCGAAAAAGACCCTGAGAGACTTCCGAAATTAAAGTTTAAAGATCGTTTCTGGTTGTACGACCTGTTACTGCTTGATCTATTGGATCGAAAAAATGGAGCGGGTTCAAGACTTTTTGTGCGTCTTTTTGAAAAGCGCCAACCGCAGTTAATTCTTCAGTTTTTAGACGAGAAAACCCATTTTTTGCAAGAGCTATCGATAATGTCGGCCAATCGACCTATCCCATTCATCAAAGCCTTTTTCAGGTGGCTTTTTAAAGGTTTCTAACCATTAATGAATGTGCAAATTGAGTTAAAAGTTCCTTCTTGTTATCGGCGACACTCAATTTTTCAAGTTCTTTTAAGGCTAACTCGGTATAGGCTTGTACCGCTTGTTTTACCGAGGCCTCGGCTCCGGTAGCTACAAATAATTCTTTCACTCGTTCGACCTTTTGTGCGGTTTGATCTTGATAGGCGAGTTGAAGCTCATTTTTTTGCTTCTCATTAGCGAGTTCAAAAGCTTTGATGTAGAGTAGCGTCTTTTTGTTCTCAATAATATCTCCGCCTACTGTCTTTCCAAAATTCTCAGGAGATCCAAAGGCATCTAGATAGTCATCTTGTATTTGAAAGGCAGTACCCAGCAGTAGCCCGAATTGATAAAGGTGATTCGATTCCTTTTCAGAGGCTTCGCCGATTAGTGCGCCCATTTGTAAGGCACAACCCACAAGTACCGCAGTCTTATATTGAATCATTTGTAGATATTCTGATTCGGTTACGTCTGTTCGCGTTTCAAAATCAACGTCGTATTGTTGTCCTTCGCAAACCTCTAATGCAGTCTTGTTAAAGAGTTTTAAGAGGGAGAGGGCCAAGCTAGGTGGGTAGTTCTCAAAATATCGATAGGCTTCAATGAGCATTGCATCTCCAGAGAGAATCCCCGTATTGAGGTCCCATTTTTCGTGAATGGTAGGTTCTCCTCTTCGAAGCGCAGCCTCATCCATAATATCGTCATGTACTAGAGTGAAGTTGTGAAAGACTTCGATGGCTGCTGCTGCTGGCAATGCCTTTTCGTGATGAACTCCATATAATTCTGCTGCTGCAAGAACTAAAGAAGGTCGGAGTCTTTTTCCTCCTAAGTTCAAAATATATTCAATCGGAGCGTATAAATTTATAGGTTCTTTTTTGCTCGAATACGCCTTTAGATAGGCAACAATTGCTTTCTGATACGGGATAAAGGCTTCCATAGACAAGTTTTCACAAAAGTAGGAGAAAATTGGCGGTGGTCTTTTCGTTAAATAATTATTAACTCTGGAAACTTTTTTCGTTTTAAAAGTTTCCGGTATCGTATCTTTGCAGCCTTGAAAAAGGAAATTCTGCATAAAGCCACTCAAATGTTCTTGGATTTAGGCTTCAAGAGCGTTACAATGGATGATCTTGCCAAAGAACTGGCGATCTCCAAGAAGACGATTTATTCCTTTTTTGAAAATAAGTCTCACCTAGTCGAGTGTTCAACCCTTCATCTTTGCAGCACGATCAATGCTAGCATCCATCAGCTAGCGACTAAAGAACTGCATCCGATCGATGAGCTTTTTGAGGTACGTCAGATTGTTCGTCGCTTTTTGAAGAATGAAAAGAGTTCGCCTCAATATCAGCTACAGAAATACTTTCCGGCGCTTTTTAAACGTTTGAAAGATGAGCAACTCATGATGATGAGAGACTTTTTGATGTCGAATATCCGTCGAGGAGTTGAACTCGGAGTCTATCGAGACGATATGAATCCTGAGATGATTTTTAGACTCTATTTTTTCACCTATTTCTCACTTAGAAACCCTCAAGAATTTCCTGAGAAACTCTTCAATACGCAAGAGTTAATTTTTCAACACATTATTTATCATGTCAGAGGTATTGCCACTGCAAAAGGAGCAGCATACCTAGAAACCTATTTAATCAACAATCAAGAATGAAAAAGACCCTTCAAGTACTTGTCTTTTTAGTTGGTGCATTGGCCTTCGGTCAAAAGTCTATTTCAAGCTTTACCCTAGAGCAAGCAGTAGATTATGCGTTAATCGAAAATGCATCAATGAAAAATGCTGCCGCTGATAAAAAGGATGCCTTAGCTCAAAAATGGGCAACCATTGCTTCTGGACTTCCGCAAATTCAGGGTTCGTTTAATTACCAGAATCAATTAAAACAACCCGTAGCACAAATTCCTGCTGAATTTTTTGGTGGTGAACCTGGAACATTTTCAGAGGTGATTTTTGGGCAACCGCAAAGTTTAAATGCATCGGTAACTTGGAATCAGCTCATCTTTGATGGTTCTTATGTCGTTGGGGTACAAGCGACCAGAACCTTTTTAGAGTATTCTCAAAACGCCTATGACAAAACTGCATTAGAGGTCAGGGCATCCATAGTTTCGGCCTATGCTAATGCGCTTATGGCTGCCCAAAGTGCTGAATTACTCTCAAAAAATGTGGCACAGATTGAGCGAAACCTTTTTGAAGCTACAGCGCTTTTGAAAAATGGGTTAGGTGAAGAAGAAACTGTCGATCAGTTGAGACTTACTTTTAAAACCCTACAGAGTAATGAACGTAATGCCTATCGCTTGGCTAAGATTAGCAAGCAGATGTTGAACGTAATGATGGGTAGGGAGATTAATGATCCGTTATACTTACTCGATACACTAGAGCGCTTAGTGGGTATTGAAATGGTTGAAGAAATCCCAACAGATTTTGATCTGACTAAGAATGTCGATTATCGGATGGTTCAGAATCTAACTGAGCAGCGCTCTCTTGAACTGAAATTGGCCAAGAGTAAAGCTTTACCTACGCTAAGTAGTAGTCTCAGTTTAGGAGCTAATGCATTCGGCGACACCTTTGATTTTTTAGATCCCGACAAAAAGTACTTCAATACAGCCATTTTGGGGGTAAATCTGCAAATCCCACTTTTCAGTTCACTCCTTAGATCTGCAAATACTCAGAGAGCAAAGATTGCTGATTTAAAGGCTCAAAATACCAAAACAGAGACTGAACGATTGTTAGCATTACAATTCGAGACCCTGACCAGTGCACTAACCTTGGCACGTGAACAAGTAGTTACCACCAAAGACAATTTAGATCTCGCTCAGCGCATTGCTGACAAGAATGAAATCAAATTCAAAGAGGGTATGGCGAGTAGTTTTGAGCTTCGCGAAGCACAATTACAGCTTTTTGCTGCCCAGCAAGAGTATCTGTCTGCTCTTGTTTCGGTAGTGACCTCACATACTGATTTAGCAAACTTTTTAAACGAATCGCTTTAACCACCTATTATGAAATCAACCATTTCGACTTTACTATTGACGCTAGCTCTTGTTAGCGTTTCTTGTCAATCAAAATCGTCAGGATCTATTGATGAGCTCATCGCCTCAAACGATGAAAGTCTTTTAAGAGCAAAACGCAGCGAGCTATCTGACCAGCGTAATGCAATTGATGCTGATATTAAACGATTAGATGTGGTTATTGCTTCTCTCGATAAATCAGCAAGTTTGCCGCTTGTGGCCACTTATGAGGTTACTCCGCAAGAGTTTAATCACTTTACTTCTTTTCAAGGTACAGTGAAAACCATGAAAAACATTAATGTCTATCCTGAAATGCCTGGTCAATTACTAGAGGTCTTGGTTGTTGAGGGGCAGAAGGTAGAAAAGGATCAGGTGCTTGCTCAAATTGATGACGGCGGGCTCTTGGCACAGCTTGCGCAAGCAAAATCTCAACTACTACTTGCAGAAACCGTTTTTAATCGTCAAGAGCGTCTTTGGTCTCAAAATATTGGATCTGAAATTCAATTTCTTCAGGCTAAAACCCAATTTGAGTCGGCAGAAAAAGCAGTCGATGCTTTAAGTCTTCAAGCAGAGAAATCGATAGTACGTGCTCCTTTTGATGGAACCGTAGATCAGATTTTTAAGGAGCCGGGAACCATCGTTGCCCCAGGTATGGGTTCAGAACTGTTTAGAGTAGTAAATATCGATGAGGTTTATGTTGAGGTTGATGTGCCTGAGACTCATATTACCTCTATCAGTGAGGGTTCTAAAGTTCGTGTGAATTTATCTGCTATTGGGGAAGAGGTCGATGCACGAATCGCAAGAGTTAGTAAGGTGATCAACCCTAGTAATCGTTCGTTTACGGTCGAGATTCCTCTTGATAACCATAGTGGCTTTATTAGACCTAATTTAATGGCTTCGGTTGCAATAAACGATTATTCAAATAAGTCGGCGATTATGATTCCTCAGTCAGTGGTTTCAGAAAATGCAGAGGGTCAGCAGTATTGTTTTGCTCTGGAAAAGTCGACTGAAGGATACATTGCTAAGCGCTTAATCATTGAAACTGGAAGAACTTCAGAGGACCTTATTGAAGTGTTAGAAGGAGTTGATAAGGGAGCGCTACTTATTACTGAAGGGGCAAAAAAGGTGTCAGACAATCAACCAGTAAAGTGGTTAAACTAATTAGTGATGAGTAAAGCATCAAAAAACGCGAATAAGGAATATCGCTTAGCTTCTTGGGCGATAGATAACCCAACGATTATCTATGTGTTAATTGCCCTTTTCTTCACCGTAGGTCTTGCCTCGTACTTTGCGATGCCGCGGGAAGAATTTCCTGAGGTAATTGAGACCAAGATCTATGTAAGTACGGTTTATCCTGGCAATACCGCCGAAGATATCGAGCGACTAGTGATTGACCCACTAGAGGACCGAATTAAAAATATCTCAAACGTTACCAAATTCACCAGTACTTCTCAAGAAGACTACGGGATGATTATGGTAGAATTTGAAGAGTCAGTGACTATCGCTGAGGCTAAGGTCCGCGTTCAAAATGAGGTAGACATCGAAAAGGCAAGCGAAGATTGGCCCGTTTTTAATGGAGCAAAGGTTGAGCCTAATGTTTTTGACCTAAATATTGCAGAGTCTCAGCCTATCATGAATGTAAACCTCAAAGGAGATTATACGACCGAGCAATTAAAGTCGTATGCCGAATATTTAGAGGATGCCATTGAAGATCTTCCACAAATTAAAGAGGTCGATATCCGAGGTGCGCAAGACAAGGAGGTAGAGGTAGCTGTGGATGTTTACAAGATGATGGCATCTAAGGTGAGTTTTAATGATATTCTTGGAGCGATTGCTAATGGAAATATGACGCTTTCTGCGGGTAATATGGTCTCGAGTGGACAGCGCAGAACCATTAGAATTCTAGGAGAAATTGAAGACCCATCAGAGCTTGAAAACTTTGTGGTTAAGGCTGAAAATGGCTCGGTGTATTTAAGAGATATCGCAGAAGTAAGCTTTAAAGAAGAGGAGCGTACCACTTACGCAAGAGAGTCTCAAAAGCGTGTTGTGATGCTCGATGTCAAAAAGCGTTCGGGTCAAAATGCGGTGGATGCTGCCCAGCAGGTTTATGACATTATTGATGAGGCGAAAGCTAATATTTTGCCATCAGACCTAGAAGTAACGATTACAAGTGATACTTCTGCCACGACCATTAATCAAGTGGACGATTTAGTGAACAACATCATTTTTGGGGTGATTCTGGTAGTTGCCGTACTGATGTTCTTCCTAGGTTTTAGAAATGCACTCTTTGTTGGGTTCGCTATCCCGATGTCGATGTTCATTTCGTTTATGATTTTGAGTGCCCTTGGCTACACGTTGAATACGATGATTCTATTTGGACTCATCATGGGACTCGGGATGCTGGTAGATAATGGGGTAGTAGTGGTTGAAAATGTCTACCGATTGATGGATACTGAAAAGATGTCGCGCATTGAGGCAGCCAAGAAAGGAATCGGAGAAATCGCTATTCCTATTATCATTTCAACCGCGACTACAGTGGCCGCATTTGTGCCGCTAGGTACCTGGCCAGGAGTAATGGGGCAGTTTATGATTTTCTTCCCGATCACTTTATCCGTGGTTTTAGGGTCTTCGCTTTTCGTTGCGATCTTTATGAACTCGATGTTGGTTTCTCAATTTATGGTGGTTGGTGAGAAGCCGCTTCCAACTAAATTTTTACTGAAGCTAACTGCTATTTTTCTACCTATCGGATTGCTTATTATTCTCATTGGAGGAGCTGTTCGCGGCTTTGGTTCATTAATGATTGCCACGATATTACTTATGTGGGCTTATAAAGGATTCCTTTACAAGGCAACCCTACGTTTTCAGAATAATGCATTGGTTCGTCTTGAGAATTTTTACGAAAGACAATTGAAGATAGCTCTAAGAGGCAGAAATGTATATTACTATTTCTTAGCCACTACGCTACTTCTTATCGTTGCATTTATGGGATTTGGTGCTTCAATCGGAATGGGTAGAACCAAGATTGAATTTTTCCCAGACAATACACCCAAACAGGTGATCATCTATATCGAATATCCGCAAGGAACCGATATTGAGAAAACTAACGAGCTTACCAAGTCAATTGAAGAGCGAGTTTATGCCATTATTAACGATCCTATTTATCAAATTGATGGTAAGAATGCGCTAGTAGAAACCGCTATTGCTCAGGTTGGTAAAGGCGCCGAAAACCCTTTTACTGAGGGAGGTTCTGCCGCAGAAATGCCACACCGAGGCAAGCTCGTCATTCAAATGCGTGAGTTTAAGGAGCGACACGGCTTAGACAGTGAAGCACTAAGAAAACGAATTCAAGAGGCGCTCGCCGGAGTCTATCCCGGAGTAATTATTTCTGTAGAGAAAGACCCGACAGGTCCACCTACAGGATATCCTGTAAATATCGAGGTTCAGGGTGATGACTATGACGAACTGATGGCCTTAGGTACTCAGATGAAGAATTTCATCAACGAAAAGAGTATTGATGGAATGGAGGGCATCAAGCTAGATGTAACCAAAGACAAACCTGCATTAGAGGTCTATGTAGATCGTAAAAAAGCAGGTGATCTTGGGGTTGCCGTCGCTCAAGTGGGTCTTCAACTACGCCGCTCTTTATTTGGAGAAAAGGCGGGTATTTACAAAGAAAATGGAGAGGATTACGATATCAATGTTCGCTTCAATAAAGAGCTGAAGTATGATAAGAGCGCCTTATTTGAGCAGCGAATCATATTTAGGGATCCGGCGAATGGACAGATTAAAGAAGTCCCAGTTTCTGCCGTGGCTAGTGCGAGAAACACTTCAGGATTCTCTTCGATTAAACACAAGAACGGGAAACGGGTGATTACGCTCTATTCAGCCTTAACCCCTGGTGGTAATGCAACTGAAATTGTCGATCAGATTCAAAAAGAGATGCAGTCATTTGGAGATCTTCCTGAAGGGGTGACCATTGACTATACCGGACAAATTGAGGAGCAGAATAAGCAACAGTCTTTCTTGATGGGAGCATTCTTCACCGGGTTGGCGCTCATTTTCTTTATTCTCATCTTTCAGTTTAGTGGGATCTCGAAGCCACTGATTATTATGATTGCAATCTTCCTAAGTCTCATTGGCGTTTTCGGAGGACTGATGGTCACTGGTTGGCCTTTTGTAATTATGATGACGATGATGGGAATTATCGCTCTCGCGGGTATTGTGGTAAATAATGGGGTAGTACTTCTAGATTATACTCAGATTCTCATTGATCGAAAGCTTACTGAATTAGGGGTAGATGAAAAGACCTTACTAAATCGTGAAACACTTACCTCAATTGTAATTAGTGGTGGAAAGGCAAGACTTCGCCCTGTATTATTAACTGCGATCACCACGGTCTTGGGCTTAGTGCCGCTAGCTATCGGATTAAACATCAATTTCATCACGATGTTCACTCGATTCGATCCACAAGTTTACGTAGGAGGAGATAATGTTATTTTCTGGGGGCCACTAGCTTGGACCGTAATCTTCGGTCTTGTGGTAGCTACCTTCTTAACACTTATCATTGTGCCGGTACTGTATCACATTACCTATCGTATGAAATGGGCGATCTTTAAAAGTCGAAGATTTGCATAAATGAAAAAGCCCGGATGAACCGGGCTTTTTTTTGAACTTAAATCTTGGTGTTTAATCGTTAAGCAGTGCATAACCATATTTACTGATGGCATGACTTACTAGTTGATTGTTTGAGTAATTCGCAATGCGAATTCCTTCATTGGTTAAGAAGAACCAAGTTCCTTCTCTCTTTCCTTCTACATAGGTTCCTTTGGCAATCACGTGCCCGTCGGTGTCGAATTGTTTCCAAACACCTACTGGTTTCTTGTCTTTCAGGTATCCCTGCTGGGCAATCATCCCATTTGCATGACGATACGTTATTTCAACTGAATCGCCATTTGATTTAGTGTCATAACTCACAGACTCCACCTTCCCGGTTTTTTCTGAAGCTTTCACTTGCGCCGTAGATACTGATACTCCTAGCATCAATAAACCTAAAAATAGTGCGTTTTTCATATGGCTTTGATTTTATGTTTACACAAAGTTAACAATAAATTTACAAATAGACAAATTATTGTTAACATTAAATTTACATTGGAGGATTTTGAGTGCAATAAGGGCTTGAATCAAATGCCGTTCGTATTTTTGCCAAGCACTATTTTCATTGTCCTAGTGCCCTATTGATTATGTTTAGAACTGTTGACTGTGGCGCCCTTCGCGCATCGGATGTAAATAAAGAAGTTGTCTTATCAGGTTGGATTTCTAAGATCAGAGACAAAGGTTTTGTGCTCTGGATCGATTTGAGAGATCGATACGGTATCACACAATTGGTTTTAGATGAGGAACGCACTGATTCTGCCCTACTAGAGAAGGCTAGAGATTTAGGAAGAGAATGCGTAATTCAAGCTAAGGGTACGGTTATTGAGCGCAGTTCAGAAAACCCAAATCTAGCTACTGGTGCAGTCGAAGTGTTAGTGAACGAGTTAACGGTTTTAAATACGGCAAAGCTTCCGCCATTTACCATAGAAGATCAGACGGATGGTGGTGATGAGCTTCGCATGAAGTATCGCTACTTAGATATTCGCCGTAACCCAGTGAAGAACAATCTAATCTTCAGACATAAGATTAGTATGCTCGTTCGAAATTATCTCTCTTCCAAAGGATTTATAGAGGTAGAGACCCCCTATCTTATTAAGTCCACCCCTGAAGGGGCTCGTGACTTCTTGGTTCCGAGCCGAATGAATCCTGAGCAATTTTATGCCCTCCCACAGTCACCTCAAACGTTTAAGCAATTGCTTATGGTTGGAGGAATGGACAAATATTTTCAGATTGTTAAGTGTTTTAGAGATGAGGATTTAAGAGCCGATCGACAGCCTGAATTTACTCAGATCGATTGTGAAATGTCCTTCGTAACCCAAGAAGATGTTTTAAATACTTTCGAAGGTTTAACGTCTCATTTGTTGAAAGAGATTCATGGGGTAGAGACCGGTAAATTCCCGGTAATGAGCTATGATGAGGCGATGGAACGTTACGGAAACGACAAGCCAGATATTCGATTTGGGATGGAGCTCACTAATCTTAATGAAGTTGCAAAACATAAAGATTTTCAGGTATTCAATAGTGCCGAGTATGTAGTCGGTATCGCGGTTCCTGGGGCTAATACCTACACACGTAAAGAAATCGATGCCCTTATTGATTGGGTGAAAAGACCGCAAATTGGAGCGAAAGGTTTAGTCTATGTTCGTTGTAATGAGGACGGAACTTTCAAGTCGTCAGTAGATAAATTTTACGATGCTGAGGATTTAGCTGCATGGGCTCAGAAAACCGGTGCTCAACCTGGAGATTTAATCCTTGTATTGTCTGGTGATCTTTCATCAACTAGAACGCAAATGAGTGCACTTCGCATGTATATGGCCGAAAAATTAGGGCTTAGAAAGTCTGATGAATTTGCACCGCTATGGGTTGTTGATTTCCCACTTTTAGAAAAGGATGAGGAAACCGGAAGATACCATGCAATGCACCACCCATTTACTTCGCCTAAGCCAGAACAAATCGAGTTGTTAGAAACCGACCCAGGAGCAGTTAAGGCCAATGCCTATGATTTAGTTCTTAACGGCAATGAAATTGGCGGAGGCTCTATTCGTATTCACGATAAAGCTACTCAACAGCTTATGTTTAAGCACCTAGGATTTACTCCTGAAGAAGCTAAAGAACAGTTCGGATTCTTAATGGATGCCTTCGAATACGGAGCACCTCCACACGGTGGAATTGCTTTCGGATTAGACCGTTTAGTAGCCATTTTAGGTGGAGCCGAGACCATTCGTGATTTCATCGCATTCCCTAAAAACAACAGTGGTAGAGATGTGATGATCGATGCGCCAGCTCGCACCACTCAGGAGCAACTAGACGAACTACATCTCAGCCTTAAAAAGTCTTAAGAAGGTGAGTTCTTTGCAGAAAAAACGGTGGGGTATTCTTATACTATTCATTACTGCAATGGTCATCATTTTAGCTGGATTTTTACTTGACCTCGAGCCCGACGTGTCGAATCGATTAAAGGGTTTGGGTACCGTGATGATTTTCTTTGTCGTTATGCCGCTATTTCTTCTGGTGGAAAGCCCTGGTAAGAAGATGAAAGACTATATGCTCACTGAGGAGAATATTAGGAAGATGCAATCAGACAAAAAGGAACCCCACTCAAGTTAACGGCGCTGACTGAAAAACTGTTTCAGTATCGCTTCACTTTCCTCTGCGAGTGGTCCTTTTTCTAAGACCGTTTTTGGGTGAAGTCGACCTCCCATGGTATTGAAGCCTCGTTTCAGATCTGAAGCCGCATATACTATTCGAGATATTTGAGACCAATACAAGGCCCCGGCGCACATTTGACAAGGTTCTAAGGTGACATAGAGGGTACAGTTCTGCAGGTATTTAGCTCCCAGGTAATTGGCTGCAGCGGTTATGGCTTGCATTTCAGCGTGTGCGGTCACGTCATTAAGTCTTTCGCTGAGGTTGTGCCCGCTCCCGATTACTCGATTTTCGGATACAATCACCGCACCCACAGGCACCTCTCCCAAATCATAGGCTTTGTGGGCTAGATCAAGGGCTTTGCGCATAAAATAGGTATCGTCGAAAGGGTCTTGCATGATTCCTCAAAGGTATTCAAATATTACCTACTACCTTTGTGTTTCGATGAAGACAGGGTTTCAAAATTTAAGTCCACAGACTTTACGTTC
>JAYPSS010000014.1:0-8821 GCA_038133115.1 Flavobacteriaceae bacterium
ATCCATACAAAATGAGTGTATTCACCGGTTTTACCAATTATTGGATAGGCTAGCCCGAAAGAGTTTTGATCAAAGCCAAGTTTTTTTGCAATAAACTGCGAGTAGGTTTTGAATTCTTTCAAATACTTGGATGGATCCGTGACATTCATTTGATAAAGCATAAAAGCATTATCATTGGCCCAATCTTTTCCGTTATACCAAACAGGAGTATTCAAAGTTTGAGAAACATCAGAAACAAAATTCCCTAATTTTTCTCCAAAAAGTTGAGCGTCTACGGATTGAGCAAAAGAACTCATAAAATGCGAAAAGGCTTTTTCGTCAGGAAAGCAAAATTGCACCGAGTGAGTTGCGCGATTTGTTCCATTGAATTGATACATAAATAGGGATTTGGTTCCTTGAATCCCTTCTCCCCATCCGGTTTTCATCATTCCTTCTAAAGTTGAAACAACCATTTCTGGGTTTTTAGCTTCAAAATCGTAGAATGCGCAATATTGAGCACTAACTGAAGAGAAGCCTAGCATAACTGCGAGTACTAGTAATTTTTTCATTTTATAGTGGGTTTAATTATTATACCTCAATATAATATTATATTTTTAATTGCAATAAACTAAATATACAATTATGAAATTCTATTTAATGCTCATTTCGATTGCTCTATTACTCTCTTGTAATCAAAATAATACGACTGCTGTAAACTCAGCTGGGGAATGGGTGCCAACTGGCGACTCTTTTTTATTAGGTCAAGAAGATGTTGACCTAATAAAAGGGATGATGGCCGATTTTAATAACCTAGACCTTGAAGGCGTGCAAAACCGATGGGGGGACACCATTACGTTTTATCCCTACAATATGAAGGAGCCTATCATTATGGCAAATGAAGATCTTGGACTATGGATGGGGCAGTTCGACTCAGTACAGACTACGCCCTTAAAATTTTTGCCGATTTCAAACAAAGGTCAAGGAGTAAGAATCGTACACACTATTCAGAATGAAAATCGATTCTATAAAGACGGTTCTATTGAAAAGCTTCATCTCTACAACATATGGTTTATCAACGATCAAAATAAAGTAACAACTCTTCGCCAATTTGGAGCTGATTGGGGAAACAACTAAATATTCATTTTTAATTTAATAGTATGAAAAACACAATTCTAATAATGGCCTTGTTTATTACAGGCTTAATCAACGCACAGACAATGGCCTTTTCAGTGATTGAATTGAAGGCTAAAGATTTTAGCGAGGCTAAAGTTCTAGAAGACTTCGACAAACTTTTTGACGGAGTCGAACTTAAAGCAGGAGCTATTATTTTAGAAACCATTGAAACCTCAACGACTGAGGAGAATTCTCATCGATTGGTTTGGATGTACCCTTTAGGTGGAGAGATGATGGAAGAGAACGCAATTAATCCAGATAAAGGAGAGGCTTTTTGGGCTAAAATGGGGAATTATATTGAGGAGTGGGGGCCTGTTCACCACGGAAGAATTTTAAGTTGGCAGCCTACCGATAACACAGATATGAAATTGGTTCATATTTGGGATGTAAAGCCCGCTGATCCGATGGCTTTCAAAAAAGGACATGACAAAATCGTTAGTTCGTTCAAAAAAGATTTTAACGATCGCTTGGTAGGTTTTGGAACTTATGATATCAATAGACCAAATGGCGCTACTCATTGGGTGGCTGTGTCTGGACTCAACGAACAAGACCATATGATGCTTTATGATAGGCTTCAAAAAGACGAAAAGTTCCTTGATCTAATTCAAGAGCGAGGCGAGACCGAAGAGGTTCAAGACTACGCAGTGAAACATTTAAGAGTTTTGATGCCTAAAAACTAAGCGCTAAGGTGCTTTTGCTAATACAATGCTCATGATCTTATCATGGGCATTTTTTCTGTTTTTAAATCAATACTCTAATAATCATTATATTAGAACTCATGAGATTCAAGTTTACTATTATCGTCGTTCTATTATTAGTAAGCACGAATAGTTTTGGTCAGGAAAAGAAGTCTATGCGAGTAATTACGAGCGTCGGAGACACCATAACGGTAACTCAAAATGTCTTTGAGTTTTTCAAGTCCCATGAGTTTCCCAGATATAACTATAATAATAATTGGTACTGGAATAATTGGTATTGGTCTAATTACTCTTTTGAAACTGGCGCTCTTCGATCCCCATCAGATTTTTATCGAATACAAGAATGGGTACGAAGAAATATGAATGGAGAGGTAGGCACCCTTACCGGAGGGTTAAACCAATCGATTATTAACCAAGAAAGAAAAGATTCCTACCAACCGAGAAGGTCCTTCAGTAATTCCTCAAGCAGGGCCTATATTTCGGGGAACAACTCCCCTAGTTCACCCACGATCAAAAAACAGAACTAACTAAAGATTAATTCGTTAGAGTTCCGAGAAGTACTAACTCGTCTTCTGCTGTTAATTTTTTGAACAATATTACCGGGGTTTCGCTCGAGTTCGGGTACTTCGAACGAGCGACTAATTTTACAGAAGATGGGGTTTGCTTTTTGTTTCCGAGATATTTCAAATACACCTTCCACTCCCCTCTTAAATTTTGATCAATAAAGAATTCAAGACTAGAAAGACCGAGTGCTTTGTTGTTGTTAATGAGGTCTAAATTTGCCCAGGTGCTATAATTTTCGGTGAAGTATTGATTCTCTGGATTGACAAAAAAGAGTTCGAACTCTGCCTCGGTTTCATCAAAATACAAGGTCACCTCGGTGCCTGCGTCTTCTGAATCCCATTCGAAATCTAGGTCTGTAAAGGCTTCCTTATTTCGCTTCAAGAACGAATCATAACTGCGGTCGAAATTATACAACAGACCCTCTTGAGAAGGAGCTACTATATACCCAGAATTCACCAGATTGGTTGCTCGAGCATAAAGCGATAACGCCTTCTGTAATTGTCCTAGCGATTCATAGGTGTCTGCAAGGTCGATATACGATTGTAGGTAATTGGGTCGAAGCTTAAAGGATGTAAGAAAAAAGATCAGTGATGCTTTAAAGTCTCTGATCGAATGAAGCCAATATCCATAGGCTTTTAAAGAAGGTGCGTGATCACCATACTTATCGAGATAGGTTTGGTGTAGTCCTACAAGCTCTTCATTCAGCTTCAATTCATTCATTTTCTGGGCCACTGAGATCCAGTCGTAATTAGAGAATGAAGATCCCGCTCTAGTTAAATAGTCTATTAGATACTCTCTGTCGTCGAAAGACTGAATCAGTTTTGAATGTTTTGAGTCGAATAGATCTCCATCTTCAAGCACCTCGTATTTAAAAAGGTTATCGTCTAGGCGTGCGAGATCAATGGGCTTTCCGTCTTCTCCGACCGGATGAATATTTGAATTCTGTGTATTGATGATGACCATTCCGCCGGCTCCAAAGGATCCGTATCGCGTATTCGCAGACCGAGACGGGATGATTGCTAACCTAAAAATACTGTTGGCATCTAACCAGGTAGGATAAGTATCGTATAACACGTTGTCAATGTCATATCCCGCTGGAATAGCACTAAAACTTGCAGTTTCTCTCAAGAAAATCTGAGGCATTCCTTGTTCGTCATTGGCAATTTTAACTCCCGGGAATCGTCCTCGAATCATGGTTGCAAGGTCTCCGCCCGCTTGAACCATGTTCTTTTCGTTCATGGTTCTAATCTGATAACTCGCAGCCTCTGTATCTAAATACCCAAAGACCGTTTTTACAATGGCCGGGTTGGCATTGTATTCTTTATACAGCTCTTTTAAGGTCTTCTGACCTTTGCGTGTAACTACCACGTTGTCGAGCTCGGTGATTTCATCCTCTAATTTAACGTTAAGCGTTCGGGTAACATCTTCAACAACAAAAACGAGACTTCGCTTACCGGGAAAAGAGAACTGAAGACGGTCACCGATGTTAGCCATAATCTCATAACCTCCTCGATTATCCGTTGTAATACTGGTCTTTTGAGTTAGATTCTCAACGGTGCCAAGGGGCAACGCAGCAAACTGATCACTGAGCGTTCCCTTCACTAATTGTTGTGCAGCAAGTAGGCCACTGCTAAGAATAAGAATGAAAAGTAAAAACGCTTTTTTCATGAACTTCAAATTGTACTTATCAAAGATAATATCTGAAGCCTACTAAAATTTGCTAAGGCTTCGTTAAATTGGGATGCAAAAGAGGTCCTTATGATTCGGCCAGCAATCCAAACAGATCTTTCGAAGATCATTCAAATCACTCAGGCTTGCGCAAAGCATCTATGTGAGATGGGTATCTTTCAGTGGAATGAAAACTATCCGTCTCTTGAGGCCTTTGAAAAAGACCTTTCTAACGAGGAACTTTTTGTCTTAGAAGTTGAAGGTGACATCATTGGGGCAATTGTGATATCAACTAGGAAAGACGACGTTTACGAACCGATTGATTGGCTAACCGTAGACTCAACAAATGGATATCTTCATCGCCTTTGTGTACATCCCAAACATCAAGGCAAAGGTCATGCTAGAGATCTTCTCGACTTTGCTGAAACTCACCTTAAAGAGCTAGGTGCAGTATCGGTTCGGTTAGACACCTTTTCAAAGAATCTTCGCAATAATAAACTCTACGAAGCTCGAGGCTATAGACGCCTTGGTGATGTGTACTTTGAGCAGAAAAGTACTTTTCCGTTTCACTGTTACGAGAAGCTTTTATAGATAATCTTACCTTTGGTTTATGGATCCTTATACCCTTGAGTTACGTATAGACAATCGTATTGGTAGAATCACATTTGGTCATCCATCAAAAAATGCGATGACCAGCGAACTGTTGAATAAGCTTGCCGACCTCATCGAAAAAGCCAATGAATCGCAATTATGCGCCATTGTGTTGTCCTCTATCGGTTCTTCTGTTTTCTGTGCTGGAGCAAATTTTGATGAATTACTCGCGCTTGAAAACCAGAAACAAGCAACGGCATTTTTTAGCGGATTTGCCAAAGTAATTTTAGCTATTCGAAGATCAAAGGCGTTAGTAATTGGCCGCATTCAGGGTAAGGCTGTAGGCGGGGGTGTAGGTTTAATTGCATCATGTGATTACTGCTATGCTACAGAAACAGCATCGATTAAACTTTCTGAGATTGGTATTGGTATTGCGCCTCTAGTTATAGAGCCTGTCGTTAGTCGAAAAATTGGAGTTGGAGCCATGGCGGAGTTCGCACTGAATCCAAATGAATGGAAGAACTTTGAATGGGCTCAAAAAAATAAATTATACCTATCGGTATATTCTAGTGAAGTAGAACTAGACAAAGCTCTCGAAGAAAAACTAATCCAGCTTGCTGGTTATAGTCCTGATGCATTAACTGCTTTAAAACAATCGCTTTGGGAAGGAACCGAGCATTACGAAGAACTGCTTTTTAAGAGAGCCGAAGAATCGGGCAAACTATCCCTTACAGAGAATGCTCGCTCGATACTTACCGCGTTCAAAAATCGTCGCAATGCATAAGATCACGAGCAAGCTACCGGTCTACTTTGCAAGTGACCAACACTTCGGAGCGCCTGACAACTCGTCGAGTCGAGATAGAGAATTGCGCTTTGTGGATTGGCTTGAACGGCTTGAAGGCAAGACTGATGTATTGTTCTTGCTAGGAGATCTGTTTGACTTCTGGTATGAGTACAAAGAAGTGGTACCTAAAGGGTTTACCCGAGTATTAGGAACATTAGCCCGGCTAAGAGATAAAGGAATGATGATTTATTTCTTCGTAGGAAATCACGACCTCTGGATGGGAGATTATTTCGAGAAAGAGCTCCAAATACCTGTCTTTCATGAGCCACAGCTTTTTGAAATTCAAGGTAAGCGATGCTTCATCGGACACGGAGATGGCCTTGGGCCCGGCGATAAAGGGTATAAACGAATGAAAAAACTATTCACTAACCCCTTAGCTAAATGGTGTTTTTCGAGACTTCATCCCAATTTTGCAGTGCGTTTAGGAAGATCAGCCTCTCTTAACAACAAACTGATCTCTGGTGACGAGGATGTCACATTTAAGGGGAGAGAAAATGAGTGGTTAATCGCTTATTGCGAAGAAAAACTAAAGCAGAATACGTTCGACTATTTCTTGTTTGGTCATCGCCATTATCCAATGAAAGTGCACCTAAATGGTGGCTCCTTTTACTTCAACACGGGAGATTGGTTGCGATATGATAGTTACGCCATTATGGAAAAGGGAGCGTTAAGTCTCCAAAGTCTTCGTTCAGACGTTAGTTTTCCTGAGATTCTCTGAGGTCTTTCAGCTGTAATTGCAGTTGGCGTTTACCCGTCCAGTTATTTTCACCAATAGTTACCAAAAGATCGACTTTATTCTTGGTGTGCTCAATCGCTTCTCCAAAACCAAAACCAATAAGATCAAAGCCGTGACAGCGAGCCTTCAAGTGTTTGCCCTCTGAACCGAGACATCGAACCGCCTCAAGTTGAACCTTGTTTAATCGAAAGACAGGTTCAGGATTGTCAGGGCCAAAAGGCTCAAAGCGATTCAAGATTCGAAAATTTCTTTGAGAAATAAAGGAAGGATCAATTACGTAGTCGTAGATCACCTCGGGCTCTTTATGTTCGGGCTTAAGAGTTTTCGCCACATGCTTTTCGAAGGCTTCTTTAAAATCTTGGTAAGAAGCCTCCTTGAGACTTAGCCCCGCTGCATAAGCGTGACCACCAAACTGAATTAAGTGCTCCGCACAGGCATCAATGGCTGAATAAATATCATATCCCTGTACCGATCTCGCTGAGGCGGCTAGATACTCTCCGCTTTTTGTAAAAACAAGTGTCGGACGATAATAAGAACTTATGAGTCTTGAAGCAACAATACCTATAACTCCTTTGTGCCAATCAGGATGATACACCACGGTACTGCAGCGATCTTCTTCACCAAGATCTCTAATTTGCTGAAGGGCTTCCTCACTTATCGACTGATCTGTGCTTCTTCGATCTATATTAAACTGCTCAATGGCCTTGGCTTCTTGCTCGGCAGCGCTCAAATTATCCGTCAACATTAAACTCACCGCATAAGTGCCTTGTTTCATGCGACCTGCCGCATTTATTCTTGGTGCCAAAGAAAAATTAAGATCTGTTAAGCTGACTACATCGCGTTTCGCCTGGCCTAACAGGGCTTTAAAACCAGGTCTAGGGTTCTTGGTGATCACTTCAAGCCCTAAATTGGCTAACACCCTATTTTCACCCATCACAGACACTACATCGGCCCCGATAGCAACGGCTACCAAGTCGGTTAAGGGCATCAAAAATTCGAGGCCTCGACCTTCACTAGCCTCAATAGCTTGTAAAAGCTTAAAGCCAACCCCACATCCGCAAAGTTCTTTGAAAGGGTATGAGCAGTCTAGGCGCTTAGGATCTAAAATAGCAACCGCATTGGGTAGTGCCTCTCCTGGTGTATGGTGGTCGCAAATCACCATATCAACTCCCAAGCTCTTGGCAAAATCGACTTCTTCAATCGACTTGATCCCGCAGTCAAGGGCGATGATCAATGAAAAATCATTATCCCTCGCGAATTGAATCCCCTGGTAAGAAAGGCCGTAGCCCTCTAGGTAACGATCAGGAATGTAATACGAAACCTCAACCCCTTGCTTTTCAAGATAACTGTAAACTAAAGCTACTGCGGTAGTGCCATCTACATCATAATCTCCAAAGATTAAGATTCGTTCGCCGGCGGCAATACCATGTTTAATACGAGACACCGCACGGTCCATGTCCTTCATTAAGAAAGGATCGTGTAACTGATCGATTTCTGGTATAAAAAAGGTGAGGGCGTCAGCATATGTTTTTATGCCACGACTAACTAGTAGCCTAGAAAACTTTCGGTCTAAAGGCTTTGTTGGATCTTGATTAAATGCTTCGTGAAGCGCATCTACCCAAGCCGAGTCTGGTTTGTCTCTTTGGGACCACCGCATTTACGCGGTCTTATGATGAAAGATTGTTTCGATCTTTAATTCTGCAAATTGACGAAACATCTCCATTACACCACAATATTTCTCTACTGAAAGATCTACACAACGCTGAAGTTTTTCTTCGTTGAGCCCGCTTCCCTCAAAATGATATTCTACTCTGACGTGGCTATAGGTCTTAGGGTGCTCATCCGTTAAATCGGCAAAGGTTTCAACTCGAAAGTCGTCTACTTTTAATTTCATTTTATCGATAAGAGAAGCAACGTCAAGACCTGAACAACCTGCTAGCGAAGAAAGCATGAGGGCCTTGGGGGTTACCACGCTATGTTTCTCATCTTTGCTGCCGTCGTTGATATGAAAAGTTGTTCCGGTTAGACTGTTGGTTTCAAAGAGCATACCGCCCTTCCATTTCGTTGTGATATGATTCTGCATGTTCTTTTGCTTAATTCGGTTCTTAAATATAGGGGTTAATCCTGCATTTTCGATTCAGGGCCAATGACCAAAACAAACTCTCCTCTAGGAGCCGTTTCTTCAAAATGGTCAATCAATTCGGCAAGTGAGCCCCGCAGGGTTTCCTCATACATTTTGGTAAGTTCACGAGAAATGCTCGCCGGGCGATCAGCACCAAAAATCTCAGTGCATTGTTTTAAGGTTTTGAGAATTTTGTGAGGGGATTCGTAAAATACTACCGTCTTATTCTGTGCCGCCAAGAGTTCGAGTCGACTCACTCTTCCTTTTTTCGGAGGCAAGAAACCTTCAAATACAAACCGGTCGCAAGGCAATCCGCTCATCACCAGCGCAGGCACAAAAGCGGTTGCTCCAGGAAGGCATTCTACCTCGACTCCTTCAGCAATTGATGCTCTAACTAATAAAAATCCTGGGTCTGAAATAGCCGGTGTCCCCGCATCGCTGACAAG
>JAYPSS010000014.1:8921-14967 GCA_038133115.1 Flavobacteriaceae bacterium
ATTCCTGGAGTGATTAAATCCTCTTTTTGTGGATTTCGCTCAGGAACGTGTTTTGACCGAAAGAGCACCCCGTCTGCTATGCGCTCGAATCTCCTCGAAAAGGCGGTCCTGAAAGTGAACGAAAGCAATGGTATTTTCATGGTACAATTTTGAATAAAAATACAACCTAAAAGAAAGCCGCGGGGCTGTATCTGCGTTAAATCTTCCTATTTTTGAATCTAGACTCTTTGCGAATGTTTTTAGAAAACCCTGTAACCCCTAATGCTCCATACGGATGGATCGAAGTAATCTGCGGATCTATGTTCTCGGGTAAAACCGAAGAGCTTATTCGTAGGTTAAAGCGAGCTAAAATCGCAAAACAGCGGGTCGAAATATTCAAACCCTTAATTGATACTCGATATGATGAAACCATGGTAATTTCTCATGACGACAATCAAATACATTCAACGCCGGTTCCTGCGGCAGCGAATATTCGTTTGCTAGCAGATGGTTGCGATGTGGTTGGAATCGATGAAGCTCAATTTTTTGACGATGAAATTGTAGCGGTTTGTAATGATCTTGCCAACAAAGGGGTTCGAGTCGTGGTGGCTGGTCTTGATATGGATTTTAAGGGTAATCCTTTTGGCCCTATGCCTTATTTAATGGCAACTGCAGAATACGTTACTAAGGTTCACGCCATTTGCAAACGCACAGGCAACTTGGCCAACTATTCACATCGAATTGCGAATGGTGACAGCTTAGTGCTTCTTGGCGAGAATCAAGAATATGAACCCTTAAGCAGAGCAGCCTTTCACAAGGCAATTCAAGAAGAAAAAAAGCGCAATGATCGCTAAGACAAGGCTTCAAGTAAGCAGAACTGCTCTTGAACACAACTTTCGTTTTTTAAAAACTGCCGCTGACCCAAAAGCTAAACTCATGGCGGTGGTAAAGGCAAATGGCTATGGCACTGACCTAGTTAAACTTAGTCAGTGGTTAGTTGAAATGGGTGCAGATGCCATGTGTGTGGCTTATACTCCTGAAGGTGTTGCGCTTCGAAGAGCGGGGATAACCGTTCCTGTTCTTGTGTTGCATCCGCAAGTTGAAGATCTAGAGAATGCAATAGCAGAAGGCTTATCACTTAGTATCTACTCGATTTCGTTTTTAGAAACTCTTGTGTCGATGAGAGTAGAACAAAAAATCGATGTGCACCTTAATTTGAATACTGGGCTAAATCGCTTAGGCATAAAACCACATGAAATCGAAAAAGCGCTGCAGTTGATTAAGGCCCACCCTGAGATCGATCTAACGCACATAATGACCCATCTCATCGGAAGCGAAGATCCTGGGTTGAAAAAGGTTACCGAAGATCAGCTCAATACTTTTGAACAAAGCGCGGCATTTATAGAGCAAACACTAGGTAAGACTTTAAAAAAACACGCACTAAATAGCTCAGGGGTTCTCAATTATCCAAACGCGAGCTTTGAAATGATTCGCTGTGGGATTGGGCTTCATGGATTTGCAAACGACCCTATCTTAGACCAGCAATTAAAGCCGATAAGTACTCTTTTTTCTCAAATTTCTGCCTTGAGGACCGTTGAAAAAGGAGAGTCAGTCAGTTATAATCGTCAGTTCGTTGCTGAGGCCTCTATGACTATTGCTACCATACCTGTCGGTCACGCCGATGGATTCACGCGTGATTTAGGAAACGGCCGTGGCCAGGTATTAATTCATGGTCAGCTCGTTCCGGTTGTCGGTATGGTTTGCATGGATCTTTTCATGATCGATGTGACAGGCTTAGAAGTAGCGGTCGGAGACGAGGTGGTCCTAATGGGGCAAGAACTCACCGCCAACAAACTGGCCGAACAATCAGGTACCATTCCTTACGAGTTACTTACCGGTATTGGCCCTAGAATACCTAGGGTTTTTATTTAGTGTTATATTTATAACATTTTGTTATCTTAATAATCTAGGAGGTTGTCCTACCTTTGCGGCTCAAATTGAAACACTCATGATAATAGCTGTTGTTGGGGCGACTGGCCTTGTTGGAACCGTAATGCTTCAAGTACTTGAAGAGCGTAATTTCCCGATTGATGAACTACTTCTAGTCGCTTCAGAGCGATCGGTAGGGAAAACTCTCAATTTCAAAGGTGAAGAAATCACCGTAATTGGGCTTGAAGAGGCTGTAGGCAGATGTCCTGACATTGCTTTGTTTTCAGCAGGAGGCGGCACTTCTTTAGAATGGGCTCCGAGGTTTGCGGCAGTTGGGACGCGTGTAATTGATAATTCGTCGGCATGGAGAATGAATCCGAACAACAAGCTGGTGGTTCCTGAAATCAATGCAACAGCGCTTACTGCTGAAGATTATGTCATTGCGAACCCAAACTGTTCTACGATTCAGATGGTGCTTGCCCTAGCTCCGCTTCACAAAGCCTATGGAATAAACCGAGTAGTTGTTTCTACCTATCAGTCGGTTTCTGGAACCGGGGTTGCGGCTGTGAGTCAATTAGAAAATGAAGAAAAAGGTATTGAGGGGGATCGCGCCTATCCGCATCCGATTTACAGAAACGCTCTGCCGCACTGTGATGTTTTTCAAGACAATGGGTTTACCAAAGAGGAAATGAAACTCATGACCGAGCCTCTTAAAATACTTTCAGACGATTCGTTGAAGATAACCGCAACCGCGGTTAGGATTCCTACTGCTGGAGGGCATTCTGAATCAGTGAATATTCGTTTTAACAATGATTTTGAACTCGAAGAGGTCTATCGCTTACTTCGCGAAACCCCAGGTATTGTTATCGAAGATTCGCCTGAGAATAACGAGTATCCTATGCCGCACAAAGCCCATGGTAAAGATGAGGTGTTCGTGGGGCGTATTAGAAGAGATCCTTCTGAAGCGAACAGTCTCAACTTATGGATTGTCGCAGACAACCTGCGTAAAGGTGCTGCAACCAACGCCATTCAAATTGCAGAATATTTAGTGAGCTCAGGTCTAGTTTCTTAAATCGGGTCTTCTTTAATTTTGTAATTTTTGGGTCTAACTCTAGGCTCAGATGAAACAAAATTATCTAAGAATTACCGCGCTAGCGACTGTAGCTATTTTGAGCAGTTGTCAGGAAAAAGAAACCACTATGACTCTAACCTATCCTGAAACTAAAAAAGATGTTGTTCGAGACACTTTCTTCGAACAAGTTGTAGAGGACCCTTATCGATGGCTCGAAGATGATCGGTCAGAGGAGACTGCCGATTGGGTAAAACGTCAAAACGAGGTGACTTTTGGGTATCTAGACCAAATTCCCTACCGCAAAGATTTAAAAGATCGCCTAACCAAGATCTGGAACTACGAAAAGGTAGGAACCCCTTTTACTGAAGGTGACTTTACCTATTTCTATAAGAATGATGGGCTTCAAAATCAATCGGTTTTATATCGAAAAAAGGGAGCGGATACCGAAGCTGAAATCTTTTTAGATCCGAATACTTTTTCTGAAGACGGAACAGTTTCACTCGCTGGGCTAAGCTTCACCAAAGACGGAAGTCTTGCCGCATATAGTATTTCAGAGGGTGGAAGTGATTGGAGAAAAATCATCGTCATCGAAACTGAAAATAAAACTCAGGTTGGAGACACCATTGTAGACGTTAAGTTCAGTGGAACTTCATGGAAAAAAAGCGAAGGTTTCTACTACTCTAGCTACGACAAGCCCGACGGCAGTGAACTGTCTGCGAAGACCGATCAGCACAAATTGTACTATCATAAACTAGGTACTCCTCAGAGTCAGGACCAACTAGTATTTGGGGGAAAAGAAAGCGAAAAGCATCGATACATTGGGGGCTCTGTGTCTGATGATGGAAATTTTCTATTCATTTCTGCATCAAACACCACCTCAGGAAACAAACTATTCATTCAAGATCTAAGAGTACCTAACGGGGCTATAGAAACCATTCTGGGCCATGAAGATTCAGACACCTACCCTATTGACAATGTTGGAGATCGTCTAATTATGACTACCGATTTAGGAGCGCCGAATCGAAAGGTGGTGACGGCTACTTATCCGAACCTTTCTCCTGAAAGCTGGACAGACCTTATCCCCGAAACCGAAAATGTTCTTAGCGTTAACACCGGAGGGGGCTATCTTTTTGCAGAGTATATGGTTGACGCATTATCTAAGGCGTATCAATACGATTATAACGGGAAATTGGTTAGAGAAGTTGCCCTTCCCGGCCTGGGAAGTGTTGGTGGATTAGGAGGAAAAAAGGACGCAACCACCATTTACTATTCCTTCACTAACTACAACACCCCTTCTAGTAGTTACACCTATAATGTAGAAGACGGAACTTCTGAGCTGTATTGGAGTCCTGATATTGACTTCGACCCAGATCAGTATATCTCTGAACAAGTGCTCTATACCTCTAAAGACGGTACTAAAGTGCCGATGATGATCACCTATAAAAAGGGGTTAATTAAAGACGGTAAAAATCCAACCCTTCTTTATGGATACGGAGGGTTCAACATCAGCTTAACCCCATCATTTAGCACGGCAAACGCAATTTGGATGGAGCTTGGCGGCGTTTACGCCGTTCCTAATCTTAGAGGTGGTGGCGAATACGGAAAAGAATGGCACAAAGCAGGGACTCAACTAGAAAAGCAAAATGTCTTTGATGATTTTATCGCCGCTGGCGAATACCTGATTGAAAGCGGATACACCTCAAGTGACTTCTTGGCCATTAGAGGAGGTTCTAACGGAGGATTGCTTGTCGGAGCGACTCTAACACAACGACCTGATTTAATGAAGGTTGCACTACCAGCGGTCGGCGTTCTTGACATGCTACGCTATCACACCTTTACTGCTGGAGCAGGATGGGCTTATGACTATGGTACTGCAGAAGACTCCAAAGAAATGTTCGATTACCTGAAAGGGTACTCGCCTGTACATAATGTAAAAGAAGGGGTTCAATATCCGGCAACTCTAGTTACCACCGGTGATCACGATGACCGTGTTGTTCCTGCGCATAGCTTCAAATTTGCGGCAGAGCTGCAGGACAAGCAATCAGGAGCACTACCTACCTTGATACGCATTGAAACCGATGCGGGTCACGGAGCAGGAACCCCAGTGAGTAAGACCATCGATCAATATGCCGACATCTTTGGATTTACGCTTTACAATATGGGATTTGAAAGTCTTCCTAGTCCTCGAATCAGAAACGAAAACGAGAATAATTTAAAGTAATAAAGTGGTGAAGGTCTAGAAGTCGAATTCTTCTAGATCTTCAGACTTTTCTTCACGAATCACTTGATTCGCTTCGTTGCATAGAAGATTAATGCTTATCCGATCGGGTCTTATAAAATCTTCAGAAGAAACTCCGATCGAATCGTTATAACTTTTTCGCATATAATTCGCCCAAACAGGAAGCGCCATGGTAGCTCCTTGTCCGTAAGTAATGTTGTCAAAGTGAACGGCACGGTCTTCGGCTCCTACCCAAACCCCGGTAGCAAGGTTGGGAACCATTCCCATGAACCATCCGTCAGATTGATTTTGGGTCGTTCCTGTCTTTCCTGCGATCGGATTTTTAAATTCATAAGGATATCCCGTAACAACCTCCTGATAAACTGGGTTGTCAATCATCCAATTATGTCTTAATCGAACCCCCGATCCCGCTTCAGTAACTCCTTTTAAAAGGCTGATCATCGTGTAGGCAATTTCTTTGTTGAAAACGTCTCTAGTTTCAGGGATCGCTTCATAAATAATATTACCTGACTCATCCTCAATACGAGTGACAAAGGTTGGGGTCGTATGAACGCCCTGATTCGCAAAGGTGCTGTAAGCCGAAACCAGGTCGAAAACTTTAATGTCCGGCGTACCTAATGCAATAGCCGGAACCGCAGGTATTCTGCTTTCAATTCCTAGACGCTCAGCTACCGATACCACAGAGGCTGGGCCTACCTTGTCAATGAGCTGTGCAGTTACAGTATTAATACTGTTGGCCAATGCATGTTTTAAGGTGATCGATTCGCCTGAGTACTTTCCGCCAGAATTTTTTGGACACCAAGCCTCAATATTTCCATGTCTTCCCG
>JAYPSS010000015.1:0-4196 GCA_038133115.1 Flavobacteriaceae bacterium
CCTTTTACAATCTCTACTCCTGAAAGATCTACTTGACGATCGGTCATTAAATCGAGGTGTTTCTGCTCGAAGTCATCTCCAATCACTGAAACGATCCCTATTTCTACATCAAAATGCGAGGCAGCAAGCGCAATATACGATGCTGAACCGCCAAGGGTTTTTTCTGTCTTACCGAAAGGGGTTTCAATGGCATCGTAAGCCATGGTCCCTACTACTAAGAGTTTTGACATGATTTAAAGTTTGGTGTTGCAAATATAAGGGCTTTCACTTCAGGGATTAACTTTCGGTATAACCAATATCTACCTTTAATTGATTTGAGTGAGAGGCTTCAACAGCTAAACGATCGCATCGCTCATTTTGCGGATGATTATTATGGCCCTTAACCCAATGAAAACTCACTTCATGTTTTCGATATTCTTTCAGCAGAGCTATCCATAGATCAGTGTTTTTTCGATCCTTAAATCCCTTTCTTTCCCAACCAAACACCCAATTCTTTACAAACGCATCTGCTACATATTTAGAATCGGTGTAAACTTTTACTTTGAGCGGGGATTCATTGAGCTTTTTTAATCCCTCAATCACTGCAAGGAGCTCCATGCGATTATTGGTGGTGTGCTGAAACCCTTCTGAAAATTCTTTTCTATAGTTTTTTTCTGGCCATTCGAGAACGATTCCGTATCCGCCAGGCCCCGGATTTCCGCGAGCTGCTCCGTCAGTATATAGATGAATTTCTTTTTGCATACCTACAGGAGGCTTTCTATCGTTTTAGGAAAGTACTGGTATTCGAGTTCATGAACCTTTTGCGCTACCTCCTCGGGAGTTTCTGTGCCGTCTAGCCTTACTCTGAATTGTGAGATGGTCGCTCCATTGTCGTAGATCTCATCGACCCAATGAATAGTAATTCCAGTTTCAATCTCACCTGCTGAGACCACCGCTTTGTGAACATTTATACCGTACATTCCTTTGCCTCCAAACTTGGGGAGCAAGGCAGGGTGCACATTCACAATTTTATTTTCAAACGCCTTTACAAAAGAGGGACTAATCTTTTTCAGAAAGCCCGCGAGCACGATCAGGCTGGGCGAAAAGCTCTTAATTACATCAATAAAAGAAGGGTCTAAATAGGCCGCATTAGTGAATGAATAACAGGGGATATCTAACCTTTTGCAGCGCTCGATAACACCTGCATCGGTCTTGTTGGTAAATACAGCGGCTATTTTTATCTCGTTATTTTCTTTGAAATAATTTGCGATATTTTCAACGTTGGAGCCTGATCCTGAGGCGAAAAGAACAAGTTTATGCATGGTAGAAGCTGCCGTATTTAAGGATACTAAGGTACGTTAAAAGGACTTTTTAATCGGGTAACTTTTAATCAATTAAAGTTTTATACATTTGTCCCGATATAATTTTTAAAAACAAAGATATGTCAGACATTGCATCAAGAGTTAAAGCGATTATCGTTGACAAACTAGGAGTTGATGAAAACGAAGTAGTAACTGAAGCGAGCTTCACTAACGATTTAGGTGCAGACTCTTTGGATACTGTAGAGTTAATCATGGAGTTTGAAAAAGAATTTGATATTCAAATTCCAGACGACCAAGCTGAAAACATTGCTACTGTAGGTCAAGCAATCTCTTACATAGAGGGATCAAAGTAAGACACTTGTAGCTTACCAATTACTATCCATGTGTGCCTTTGGTACACATGGATTTTTTATATCTTCAATTTGTTAAAGATTTATCGATATGAAACTTAAACGCGTAGTGATTACAGGAATGGGAGCCTTAACTCCTATTGGAAATAACCTTGAATCATACTGGCAAGGTCTAATTTCAGGAAAAAGTGGGGCTGCACCCATCACCCGTTTTGATGCTGAAAAGTTCAAAACTCGTTTTGCCTGCGAGATCAAGAACTACGATGTGCAGGATCACTTTGATCGCAAAGAGGCTCGTAAACTCGATCCTTTTACTCAGTATGCTATGATTGCTGCTGATGAGGCGATCTCAGATGCAGACTTGCAGATAGAAAAACTAGATAAATACCGAGTAGGGGTGATTTGGGGTGCTGGTATTGGAGGGTTAGAAACTTTCCAAAATCAGATTCTCGATCATGCTAGCGGAGATGGAACTCCAAAATTCAATCCATTCTTTATTCCTAAAATGATCGCGGATATCGCTCCAGGGCATATTTCGATTAAGCACGGTTTTATGGGCCCGAATTATACGACGGTTTCGGCTTGTGCCTCCTCGGCTAACGCCCTGATTGATGCACTGAATACCATTCGAATGGGTTACTGTGACGTAGTTGTTAGTGGAGGTTCAGAAGCGGCTGTTAATATCTCAGGGGTTGCTGGGTTCAATGCGATGCACGCTCTTTCGACCAATAATGATAGTCCAGAGACGGCTTCGAGACCATTTGACGCAACACGAGATGGGTTTGTATTGGGCGAAGGTGCTGGAGCATTGATTTTGGAAGATTTAGATCATGCGCTTGCTCGTGGTGCTAAAATTTATGCTGAGGTCATCGGAGGTGGATTGTCAAGTGACGCCTATCACCTAACCGCTCCGCATCCTGACGGATTAGGAGTAATTCGCGTTATGGAGAATTGCCTGAAAGATTCTGGAATTAGGCCAGAAGACGTAGATGCGATCAATACACACGGAACTTCAACTCCCCTTGGTGATGTTGCTGAATTAAAAGCGATCTCTACCGTATTTGGAGATCATGCACCGAATATTAACATTAACTCCACTAAATCGATGACTGGCCACCTTCTGGGAGCGGCTGGAGCAATCGAGGCAATTGCCTCTACGCTTTCGATTGTGAATGGAATTGTACCTCCTACCATTAACCACAGTGTAGTAGATGAGCGAATTGATAGTCGACTGAATTTAACCCTGAACCAAGCTCAAAAGCGCGATGTAACTATCGCGATGAGCAACACGTTCGGTTTTGGCGGTCACAACGCTTGTGTGGTACTGAAAAAATATAACGCCTAAGAAATGATATTTAAGCGAAGACCCAGAAAGGCTTTATCCGCAGAGGATAAGGCTTTTCTAGTCGAGCTTAAGGAAATTCTTGGGTTTTCTCCAAACGACCTTGCTTACTATCAAAGAGCTTTTGTTCATCGTTCGATGAATCTTAAAGACGAGAAGGGGGCTCCCGTTAATTATGAACGTTTAGAATTTCTAGGGGACGCCATGATTGGGGTTATTATATCTAAACATCTGTTTAAGGAAGTACCCACGGGCGATGAGGGTTATTTAACTAAAATGCGCTCTAAAATTGTAAGTCGTATTCACCTTAATGAATTAGGTAAAGAACTTTCCTTAGACCGTTTTTTAAAGAGTAAAATTGCCAAGGAGCAGTTCGGAGACAATCTCTACGGTAATTTATTCGAGGCTTTGGTCGGCGCCATTTATTTGGATAGAGGCCATGATTATTGCGAACGCTTTCTAGAAAAACGTGTAATTACTCCCCATGTTGATATTGAGCGTCTGGAGGGTAAGGTAATGTCTTATAAGAGTTTGATGATTGAGTGGTGTCAAAAACACAAACACTCGTTTAGCTTCGAAGTTTTTGATGACACGGGAGGAGAAGAGAAAACTCATTTTGGGGTGCGCTTCATTGTTGATGGAAAGGTAATTGCTCGAGCGAGAGAAACGGCGAAAAAACGAGCAGAAGAGAAGGCGGCTAAAAGGGCTTTTTTTGCACTTCAAGATACCATTAATAAGAAGTAATGGCTAAACACGTACTTAGCTTTGATCTCGATGACGAGCCACTTACGATTATTGCTGTACACAGCGGTGAAGAAGATTATCGTTTAGTTTATTGGCTCAATCAAAGCCTCAATCTTAGACTTCAAAGAGAGGCTGAAGACCTAGAATTTGCGAATCATATCTTTGCGCCATGGTATGTGTTTGAAAACGAATTAGAATTTACCCGATTCGTGCTTTTACCCAATAAAATAGAAGGAGACAAGGCAGACCCAGAGATCGATTTATTTTCAGGCGGATTCAAGCAGGTATACTACGTATTGCCTGAATTTAAAAAAGCGAACTACCTTTTGAAGGTTGAAGGGGTATCTGATAAAGATTTAACCGAAATATTGAATAAACTTAAGGGTTTGCCTGAGATAGTAATGGCGTATGCTTTAAATTCGCAGCAAATCAAATCAAGGACGAACTTAATTTTCTAAT